>JAZORJ010000167.1:0-2717 GCA_045656525.1 Faecousia sp.
GAAATACGGCGTCAGCTGGCTTCCCGAGGATGGGCAGAAATATCAGCTCCAATTTTCCATCATGAACGACCGGGCGGTGCTGTATCTGGACACCTCCGGAGCAGGCTTACACAAGCGTGGCTACCGGGCTGTGGGCAACGACGCGCCTCTGCGAGAGACCTTGGCCGCCGCTATGGTGATGCTGACCCGGTACCGGGGCAGAGAATTTTTATGGGATCCCTTCTGCGGAAGCGGCACGATCCCCATTGAAGCGGCACTCATTGCCAAAAATCGCGCCCCGGGCTTGAACCGTGGCTTCGCCGCGGAAAAATTCTCGTGGATGGACGAGAAAATCTGGCAGGCCGCCCGAAGCGAAGCCTTTGACAAGGAGTTCAAGGGTGATTATCGCATTCTGGGTTCGGACAATGACCCCAAATGCGTCAGCCTTGCCATGGCCAATGCCCGGAAAGCCGGCATGGAAAAAATCATCGAATTCCGGGACGGAGATGCTACCAAAATGAGCCTGCCGGCGGAAAGCGGCATTCTCATCTGCAATCCCCCCTACGGTCAGCGGATGATGGAGCAAAGAAGCGCCCAGCGGCTGTATGAAGCACTGGGACGGCACTTTAAATTTGCCGACGGCTGGAAAAAGTATATCATTACTTCCGAGCCGGAGTTTGAGCATTATTTCGGCCGCCGTGCGGATAAAAAGCGCAAGCTCTATAACGGCATGATTAAGTGCGACTATTATATGTATACGGATAATAGCCGGAGAAAATAAGCCTTCCCCTAAGGGAAGGCTTTGGAGGAAAACTATGACCCACCTTTTTATCATCAACCCCGCGGCGGGAAGCCGGGACAGAACAAAACAATATTCCGAGGCCATTCACAAAATCTGCGGCAAGCGGGGTTTGGATTATCGCATTGAGGTATCCGGCGCCCCCGGCGAATGTACCCGTATCGCCCGGGAAGCGGCGGAAAGCGGTGAAAAGTATCGCATTTATGCCTGCGGCGGCGACGGCACTTTAAATGAGGTGGTCTGCGGCGCGGCGGGATTCGACAATGTGGCCGTTACCGTCTTTTCCGGCGGAAGCGGCAACGATTTCGTGAAGCTCTTCTCCGAGCCGGGGGCCTTTTTCGACTTGGAGCGGCTTTTGGATGCGGAGGAAGCCACCTTCGACCTTATTAAATGCAACGACGATTATTCTCTGAACATCTGCTCCGTGGGACTGGATGCCCGAATCGGCACGGATGTTGCCAACTATAAGCGCATCCCCCTGCTCAGCGGCTTCCGGGCCTATGCAGTGTCCACGCTGGTCAATGTCATACGGGGCATTGCGGAGCACTATACTGTGGAAGTGGACGGCCAGACCGTAGATAAGGAGATGACCCTGATCTGCGTCTGTAACGGACAGTATTACGGCGGCGGCTTCCATCCCGTGCCGGAGGCGGATCCCACGGACGGCCTTTTGGATGTGCTGTTGATTGAAAAGGTATCCCGGCTGAAAGTGGCGCAGGTCATCGGTAAATTCAAGGATGGCCGGTATAAAGAACTGCCCAAATTGGTGCGGCATATAAAGACAGACCGCCTGACCATCCGCTGTGACCGCCCCAGTGCCATCAATCTGGACGGAGAACTGCGTATCAGCGATGTGGTGGATATTCGGGTTGCCGACGAAAAAATCCGCTTTTTCTACCCCAAGGGACTTACATATTGAAAGACTCCTTACCTCTCCCAGAGGGAGAGCCAAGGGGACGGAGGGGAAATCATGGCACGGTGCATTATTTTTGGAGCGGCGGAATTCGATGCCCCGCTCATGCCAATTGAAAAAGATGACCTGCTTATCGCCGCTGACGGTGGATTGCGCCATTTTGCGGCCGCGGACCGTCAGCCGGATGTAATTTTGGGCGATTTCGACTCACTGGGATACATTCCCGAAGGCGCGCAGGTATTTCCTGTGGAGAAGGACGACACCGATGTCATGCTGGCGGTGCGCCACGGCCTTAGCCGGGGATTCCGGGAATTTCTGATCTACGGCGGCATGGACGGCCCCCGGGTGGATCACACCATGGCCAATTTTCAGACGCTGGCGTTTCTGCGCACCCGGGATGCCCGGGGATTTTTGGTGGGTAAGAACCACATGGCCACGGTGATTTCTGAGGAAACCATCGCTTTTTCCGAGGAGCAAACGGGCATTCTTTCTGTGTTTTGCCTTGGAAAAGATGCCGCTGGCGTTACCATTCGGGGTATGAAATACACGCTGGAAAACGGCAGACTGACTGCGGATTTTCCTCTGGGCGTGAGCAATCATTTTGTGGGAAAAAATGCGGCGATTTCCGTGGAAAACGGCAGTTTGTTGCTGATTTGGGAAAAACAGGCCGGCCTGCCGGATATTCAGTAATCCCCTATACCGGAGTGTAGGGGCGGCAATCTGCCGCCCGCGGGCGACTAATAGTCGCCCCTACATTGCCATCAGAGAGAGCCAAGTGGCATAACCATAAGGAGAGCGTATGAAAAGAAAGAAGAAGGTATTCCGGGAGGAGGTTGCGGTGCTGGAAGCCGCCCCGGAAATGGGTCTTACGCAGGCACAGGCCATCCAGCGAAAAGAAAAAGGCTGGATGAATGCCGCGCCTGTCAGCGCCGGCAAGACCGAATGGGATATCATCGGGGAGAACCTGTTCACTTTTTTTAATCTGGTATTCGTGGTTTTGGCCGTGGCCTTGGCACTGGCCGGTTC
>JAZORJ010000168.1:0-8362 GCA_045656525.1 Faecousia sp.
CGGAGGAAACCGTTCGTCTGCGCCGTCGGATCTTGCAGCAGAGCTATTATCTGGCAGCTGTGCAGCTGCTGGGTCAGCCCAGCGCATGGGGCGCGCTGGCCGGTGTCCGGCCAACGAAGATTTCCACCAAGCATCTTTTAGTGGGTGGTACGGAAAAGTCGGCGGAAAAGCTATTGGCCGATGTGTACTATGTGACGCCCCAGCGTCGCAAGCTGGCGGTGGACTGCTCCACATCCACAGTATCCGCCACCCATCTGCTGGATGATACGGATATTTCTCTCTATGTGGGCATTCCCTTCTGCCCCACTCGGTGCAGTTATTGCAGTTTTGTCAGCCGCACCATTGGCGCGCAAACTGACCTTTTGGATCCGTATCTGAACGCCTTGTTGCAGGAAATTGCCCTGACGGGAAGACTTCTTGCAAATTCTGGGCGCAAGGTGCGTACCCTTTACATAGGGGGCGGCACGCCCACCACATTGTCCACACCCCAAATGGTAAGGCTTTTGGATGCCATCCGGGATTCTTTTGTCCTGTCTCGGTGCATGGAATTTACCGTAGAGGGTGGAAGACCCGACACTTTGACCGAAGAAAAGCTGCTGGCCATCCGGGAGCATGGCGCGGATCGCATGAGCATCAATCCCCAGACCATGGTGGATAGCGTGCTTCGTGCCTGCAAACGACCCCACACCGCAGATGATGTCCTGCGCGCTTATGAATGGGCAAAAAATGCCGGCTTCAAGGCCATCAACATGGACTTGATTGCCGGTCTGCCCACGGATGATTTCGACGGATTCCGATATTCCTTGGACACCGTCGCTGCGCTGAATCCGGCAAACATCACCGTCCACACTTTGGCACTAAAAAAAGGTGCTGACCTGTTTGAAAACCGGGAGCAGCTCTCCCACGCCGATCAGGTGGCCCGGATGGTGGACTACTCAGAAGAAACCCTGCGCACCCTCGGCTACAAGCCCTACTACCTCTACCGGCAAAAATACATGTCCGGTTCTTTTGAAAATGTCGGTTGGTCCAGAGACGGTCTGGACTGCCTGTATAACATCTACATGATGGAAGAAGTGCACACCATTCTCTCCTTGGGAGGCGGTGGCATGAATAAGGTCAACTTTTCCGACGGATCGCTGCAACGCTTCCACAACCCCAAATTCCCGGAGCAGTACATCGAGATGCTCCCCCAAGTACTGGAAGACAAACAGCGGCTTTTTGACCTGATGAAAGGAAGTATTTAAATTGGATACTTTGATTGCCAATGTGACCGTTGTCACCATGAACGAAAAAATGGATGTCCTGTTTGGGGCATATTTAGGCGTGGAAGCGGGCAAAATCTCTTACTTAGGCAAGACCGCCCCGGAAGAAAAGCCCAAGACCATTATTGACGGCACCGGTATGGTGCTGATGCCGGGTCTTGTGAACTGCCACACCCAGCTTGCCACTACTGTTCTGCGCAGTTATCTGGACGACCTGAGCAACACGGAGGCTCTGGAAGAGCAGCTGAAAAAAGAGGCAAAAATGGACGCCCGGAGTGCTAAGGCCGCTGCCCTTTTGGGCATTGCGGAGTGTCTGCGTTTCGGTATTACATCCGTTTCTGATTTGTATTACTATCCCGACGCTACCGCCGAGGCCATGGCGGAAGCCGGGATCAAGGGCAATGTAGCCCTGTCCGCCTATCGGTTCATCGACGAAAACGAGGAGTTCGACTTCGATACCGACGAGCAATGTCAGGAGCTTGCCCGTATCACCGAAAAGTGGCATGGCCACGACGACGGCCGTATCAAAATCGACGCCGGCATCCATGCCGAGTACACCAGCAACTACAAGCTTTGGGAAGCCTTGGTGGGTTTTGCCGCAGAAAAGGAACTGGGCTTCCAGCTCCATCTGGCGGAAACCAAAAACGAAGCGGATTCCTGCGCAGAGCGCACCGGCCTTGGCCCTGCCGAGCTTTTGAACTGCCACGGCATTTTCAATGTTCCCGTTACGGCCGTGGGCTGTGCCTGTCTGTCGGAGACGGAGCAAAAGATTTTGGGCAAGAAAAAGGCAACGGCCGTTGCCTGCCCCCTCACCACTGCCAAAAAAGGCCAGCCGACCACCCCGGTGCTTGACAGCGTCCGTGCTGGCATGAATGTGGCGTTGGGCACGGGCGGTGCATTGGATGCAGGCAATCTGGATATGTTTGAAGTGATGCGTGCAACCGCCATGGTTACCCGAGCAGCAGCGGAAAACGCCGCGGCATTGCCTGCTTCCGCAGCCCTGATGATGGGCACCTCCTGCGGCGCAAGAGCCCAAGGGCGGGACGAGACCTGCGGTATGATCAAGGTAGGCTTTGATGCCGACCTGTGTCTGGTGGACTTCTCCGCACCCCACCTGATGCCCTGCCACAACATCCCCAACGCCTTGGTGTTCAGCGCCAAGGGCGGCGATGTGGCCATGACCATGGTTCGGGGCAAGATCCTGTATCAAAACGGCCAGTTCCCCACTATTGACCTGAAATCCGTTGTGGAAGACCTGACAACCTACGCCATCCCCCGCCTGTTTGCCGGGGAGAATTGAGGGAAGCACTATGTCTGAAACGCCAAAAAAACAATCCTTTCTCCATGGTACAGCCTTGCTTGCCATGGCAACCGCTATCGTCAAGGTGATTGGTGCGCTGTATAAAATTCCGCTGAATGCCATCATCGGCGAGCAAGGTTTCGGCTATTACAGCACCGCTTATGAAATCTACACCGTGCTTTTGATGATCTCCACTGCCGGTCTGCCGGTGGCTATGAGCCGTATGATCGCACAGGCCAGCTCCTTGGATCACTACCGTCAGGTGCGGAAGATCTACACCGTCTGCCGGACCATTTTCCTGACGCTGGGTCTGGTGGGTGCGCTGCTGATGACTCTGTTCTGCAAGCAGCTGGCTGCGTTCCAGCAGCAGCCCGACGCATGGGCTGCCATTGGCGCACTGGGTCCCTGCTGCTTCCTCATCTGCCTGATGAGCACCTACCGGGGATTCTTCCAAGGACAGGGCAATATGCTCCCCACCTCCGTCTCTCAGGTCGTGGAGGCTATTACCAAACTGGTGGTAGGCATTGCCGCCGCGCTTTTGGTGGTCCACTACTCCCAGAGCATTTCCTTGGCAGCAGGTGCGGCCATCATGGGTGTGACCGTCAGCTGTCTGGTTTCTTCCTTCTATCTGAACTTCTGCTTCCGCAAGGCCTACAAGCAGATGCCCCAATCCTGCGAGGATGTGTCCTCCGGCAAGGATATCGCCAAGGGTCTACTCCCCATCGCTATTCCCATTACCATCGGTTCTGCCGGCTTGCAGCTGCTGACGGTTCTGGAAACCAAAATTTACATGACCCAGTTGCTGAAAACTCTGACTCAGGATGTGGCAGACACCCAAAAGGGTATTTACAGCATGGCGCTGACCATTTTCAACATGCCCTGCGCTTTTATAACCCCCATCACCATCTCCATCATCCCGGCCATCACTTCCCAGCTGACCCTCGGAAACAACAAAGCCGCCAAGGCAACAGAGGAGTCCTCCGCTCGAATCAGCGCATTGATCTCCATGCCCTGCGCCTTTGGTCTTTTCCTGCTTGCCCAGCCCGTGACCCAGCTTTTGGGCGGTTACAGCGGTGAAAAATTGGAGCTGGCCACCCGGCTGATGTCCGTTCTGGGCGTGTGTATCATCTTTAACTCCATGGTGCTGCTGACCACCGCAATCATGCAGGCCCACGGCCATGAAAAGCTGCCTGTGGTGAATATGTTTGTGGGCGGTTTTGTGAAGCTCATCGCTGTATTCATTCTCACCGGAAATCCCAATATCGGCATTGTGGGCACACCCATCGGAAGCCTGCTGTGCTACCTGTGCATTACGGTTTTGAATCTGTTTTCCATGCGCCGGGTTCTCTCCGATCCCCCCGCCATTGTCAAGCAAATGTTCCGGGCATTTATCGCCGCTGCATTGATGGGTGCTTGCGCTTGGGGAACATGGAAGGGTCTGCAAATGCTTTTGGGTTCGGACATGAGTCGTCTGATTTCCTGCGCCGTTCCCATTGGCGTCGGCGTGGTGGTTTATGTGGTTGCCGCTGTGAAACTGCATGCCATCACCCGGGAGGACTGTTTGCTCCTGCCAAAGGGCGAAAAAATTGCAAATTTGTTGCATTTGTGATAAAAAAGCACTTGCATTTCCCAAAAATTTGTGATAATTTATTAGTGCTTTAATTTTTAAGAAAGAGGTATTTTTATTATGAATAAAACCGAACTCATCGCCGCTGTTGCTGAGAAGGCCGGCCTGACTAAGAAGGACGCCGAGCGTGCTCTGAACGCTGCTTTCGACGCTATCACTGCCAGCTTGGTCGCTGGTGACAAGGTCCAGGTTTCCGGCTTCGGCATTTTCGAGGCTAAGAAGCGTGAGGCTCGCACCGGCCGCAACCCCCGCACCAAGGAGACCATCCAGATTCCCGCTACCCGTACTCCCGCTTTCAAGGCCAGCAAGACCTTGAAGGACGCTGTGGCAAAGTAAGAAATGCGTCTTGACAAGTATCTGAAGGTCTCCCGGCTGATCAAGCGGCGGACCGTTGCCAACGAAGCCTGCGACAATGGACGCATCAGCGTCAATGGCCGGGTGGTAAAGGCCAGTTACGAAGTGAAAATCGGCGATAAAATCGAGATCACCATGGGCCCCCGTACCGTGGCTGTGGAGGTCTTGCAGATTGCCGAGACCGTCCGTAAGGATGACGCAAGTGCCATGTATAAGGAAGTTTAAAAAAATCCCACTGCTTACGCAGTGGGATTTTTTGTTTGTCTTGTAGGGAAACTCAAAAATTCACCTTTTTAATCACCTTTGTCAGGGGATGGAACAGAATCGTCACCGTCACCGCTGTGCAAACAAGCTGGGGAATCATGGTATACAGCGACTGGTAGAAATAGATCTTTGCCGCATTTTCGCTGAATGCAAATATCAGCGGTGTGATCACATCATCCAGCAGCGTGAACAATACCGTAAACACCAAAGCCGAGGCTACAACCACGGCCGTTTTCAGCAACGCATTTTTCCCAGTTAAATGCGCACCCAGCCAGCCAAAAAAGAGTGCAAACAGGTTATAGTATATCAGGTACAGGATAATCACCTGAATTTGAAAGCCAAACACAAAGCAACGCAGCAGCGAAAATGTGGTGGCAACGGCAATGCCGTGAGAAATGCCGTAGCAAAAGCAAAAGCTCAGCATCATCACCGTCACAATCTCCACACCGGCCACGGTGCTCAGGGCCAGCTGCCCGGCAATCAGCAATGCCACGCACATGGCCGAGCGAACCACAAATTTTGTCTTATTCATCAGCTAAACGATTTAAAAACCCAGATATACAGCTGTTCCTGCTTAATTTTCAGCGTCTCTGCGCCGGAAATCGCAGAACCGTATTCTTTTCCATCGTATTCCACCGTACCCCAGGATGCGTTGGCGTTATCTGCATCGCTGGTGTAAAGCATCCAGCAGCTGCTGTAATCGGTGGGATTCTCAATGCCGTTGATGGATGTGATCATGCCGTCTTTTACCACAAATTCCAGCTCACCCTTGTCTTTGAGCTTGGTCATGTAATCCATCAGGGTCATGTCGGCTGCGCCGGCCATCAGCTCTTCCGTGGCTTTGATTGCAATGTAGTCATCGGTAATCACCAAGGACGGATCGGAATTTGCGCCGGGATCCGGGGTGTCCAGTACTTGCGGATTCTGTTGACAGCCGGTCATAAGCAAGGTGCAGGCGATGATCATCACCAGCAAAACGGACAGGGTTTTCATTGTTGTTTTCATAATTTTTCCTCCTAAAAAACAAGTAAGGCTGCGGCACCAAAACTGGTGCCGCAGCCGTTTTTCTGCGACAAACGCACTTTTCCGTAATCGCGCGGAAAAGGGGAGATCCATTCCGTAGGTCTTCTGACTCGTGGCTTTTCAGTGCTGGGAACACCTGCAATGCTCTCTGCCTTCCCGGGTTGCCCCAGTGACCGGCTTTCGCCAAAAGAGAACATCCTACCACATACAGCGGCGGTACCGTTCGGGATTTGCACCCGATTATCTTGTTCAGCAGTGGAGGTTCATCGCCCCAACTGCCACGGAACTTCTATCAAATTGTCGGGTTAATCATAGCACACCGGGCGTATCTTGTCAACAGCAAATGACAGGGCATCCGAACCAGCGGCACAGGCAGCACAGCAAAAGGCTTGCGCAGGGTGACCCGCGCATCTCGAAGCCACGGAAATTACCTGCCTGCCGGCGGTAGACCGTACCGCCCTGCTCAATGATCCGCAGCACCTGCAAATATTCGTAATTATCCGGCTCCATGGACACCGCTTTGCGGATATGCTCCAAGGCTGTTACCTGATTACCAAGGCCGTTGTTTGCCAATGCGCTGATGTAGTACCACCGGGCATCTCGTTCCCGGGCATTGCTCAAAATGTTCAGTGCTTCCTGATATCGGCCCATCTGCACATACTGATAGGCCGCATGCTGATAACGGTCTTCGTTGTCCTGCTGGGTATAGGTGCGCTGGCCGTAAAAGCCTCCAAAGGGATCGTATCCGTATCCGCTGCCTTGATTGGGTGCGGCTTTTTCCGGATTCTTGATTTGCTCATAAGCGGCATTGATTTCCTGCATCTTCTGGGCCGCTTCCTTGTCTCCCGGATTCAGGTCGGGATGGTATTTTTTTGCCAAACGGCGATAAGCTTTTTTGATTTCTTCGTCACTTGCGTCCGGGCTGACGCCCAGCACCTGATAAGGGTCACGCATTGCCATCCCTCCTTTGTGTTTTCTTTCTGCGGAAATTGCACCACACACCGCTGTACAGGATGTTGTCCAAAATAGGCTTATCCTGCACCAGCGGCAATTTCTCAAATTCCGCCGTGCACCGGCCAAGAGCCAGTATCAAGTATTCTTCCCAACGAGGCCAATTCTCACCGGTATCCATGGCCAAATAGGGGTTGTATTTCTTTTTCCGTTTATCCCTGCGGTAGTCCACGGCCGCATCCGCCAAATAAATAAACCGCCCCAACGCCATGCCCATATCCCTTAAAATGGGCGCCCACAGATCCTCCTGATACACCAAAAGCTCCCCCATGAGCTGACCGAACGCCCCTGCCGGAAGATCCGGATTGGCACAGTTGTCCTTTTCCAAAGCGTTGATCTTGCCGATGCACGCAGCAATGGCCTCGCATTGCCGGGGATAGCGTGCAGCAATTTCCTCGTAGTTTTTGCTGAAAATTTGGGTCTTGACCTTAGCGGACACAGACTGGTCGTCCTGCCAGTCGTCCTGCGCCTTGTAGTATGCCAGAGCCACATTCATGTCCGCGGCGTATTGGATGTAGGCATTGTCCACCCAAGGTCTGGGACGGATGGGGTGCAGCGCACAGGCCCGTTCTCCGGATACTTCCTCCGGCTCGTACAAACTCATGAGCAGCATGGCGAGGAACGCCATGTCATAGCTTAGTCCCAGTCGCGCGGTCTGGGATGCCCGTTCCCGAATCTGCCGGCAAATGCCGCAGTAGACCCGGTTGTAGCGGCTCTGCTGCTCTTTGTCCAGCTCTTTGTAATTTGCGGTAACAAATCCAAACATTCCCATCCCTCCTCTGCACATTGTATCATAAATCTCAGATATGAACAGAGGATAAACAAAAAAATTATTCTTTCATCAGCAATTTATTCAGTGCGCCGCCGCAAAACACCAAGTATAGGCAAAAATACAGCCAAAGCATGCTCAGGGCAACCGTATATACGGAGCCGTAAATGGTGGCATAGTTAGAAAAATACTCCACATAAACGGAAAACAGGTTGGAAAACAGCAGCCATCCGGCGGATGCCAGCACCGCGCCGGGAAAGCTGTCGGAAAACCGGTTTTTCCGGTTTGGAAGCGCCATAAACATGGCTGTGAACAGGCCTGTTTGAATAAGCAACAGTAAAATAAAGCGAAAATCAATGATCTCCGACAAGAAATCCCACAACGCTCCCTCTGCCGGGGGAACCATTTCCAAAAGGGCTTCGCCGAAGACATTCAGCACCAATGTCAGCACAAGTACCAAAAGAAACAGAAAGGTATACACCACGCTGATGGACCGGGTGTACCAATACCCTCGATCCTCCTGTACGCCATAGATGGCATTCAGACCTACCAAAAGTCCGTAAATTCCTCTGCTTGCCGACCACAGCGCACCGATAGCCGATGCGGAGACCACGGCTGTGGAGGTGTAGGCGTAGGTGGAGATGATCAGTTTTTCTGCCGTAGGCAAAAGCACCGTGGGAATCACGCCGGAAAGCAGGCTGATCAGATCCCCTGCATCCATGCCGGTGTAGCGGAGCAAGCCCAGCAGAAGC
>JAZORJ010000169.1:0-4323 GCA_045656525.1 Faecousia sp.
AACCGGGGTCTACACGAAGCGTGTGAGCCGCCATTTTCGCCCGCCGCACTCTCATTGTCCGGCTTCCGTCAAGGCTGCCATTCTGCGCACCGTCTGCGTTGCAGATGGTGCGGCCTTGACCTCGCCGGGTGGGAATTTCGCCCGCCGGGCTTGACTTTCCGGCCCGGTCGTGATATAGTCTTCGTGCGAGCCTGTTCCGCTCCTTCGGGGGCCGCCCGCTTGCCGGGTGTCCATGGGCAGACAAAAGCCGCTAGGCCTTTTCGGCCCAGCGGCTTTTCTTATGCTCGCAAATCTACGAAGGAGAAGCGCTTGTAGCAAATCGAAAAAGGGAACCCACCGCGGCCGTATATCCTACTTGATATAGTCGTCATTGCCGCGCCTAACGCAACAAAACCTCTGTCATTTTGTTGCGTTCGAAAGATTACAGGGTGCGGTTCTCTTCTTTTGCTTTCTTGCAAGCTTGGTGTACATAATGCAACGATATTATGACTGCCCGCAGATCGTTCGGGACTTTCTTGTATATCACGAAACGATCAAAGGCCAATCACCGCGTACTATTTCCGAATACTATCTCGATTTGCGAATGTTCTTTCGGTTTATGAAGCTTATGCGCGGTGATATGCCCATCCATACTCGATTGGATGACATTCCAATTAGGGATATCGATTTGGAGTTTATCAAAGGTATTACTACATCCGATATCTATGATTTCCTGTCTTACTTGGCTAATGATCGCACTCCGGATCCGGATGCTGCCGTTCCTGAGTATGGCATCTCCCCTACTGCCAGAGCCAGAAAACTTTCAGCTTTGAAGTCCTTTTATAAATATTTAACGGTTCGTACAAAGCAATTAAGTGAGAATCCTGTGGCTGAAATGGAATACCCAAAATTGCGCAAAAGCTTGCCGAAATACCTTAATTTTGAGCAATCTTCCGCACTTTTGCAGGCTGTTTCTGGGCAAAACGAGAAACGAGACTATGCCATTTTGATGCTCTTCCTTAACTGCGGTATTCGTCGCAGTGAATTGGTTGGATTGAATTTAACAGATGTCTATGAGGACCGGATTCGTGTTGTCGGTAAGGGCAACAAGGAGCGTATTGTGTATTTTGGCTCGGCCTGGCGAAAAGCCATCCACGCCTATCTTGTGGAACGCAACAAAAAAGTGCTTTCTGACAACCGCGCCCTCTTTGGTTCTCGGGATGGTAATCGCATCAGCGTTACAGCCGTCCATCGTCTGGTCAAAAAAGCATTGCTGCAAGCCGGTTTGGACTCTACACAGTTCTCAGCGCATAAGCTGCGTCACACTGCTGCAACCATGATGCTCTCCGGCGGCGTGGATGTAAAGACCGTACAAGAAGTGCTCGGCCATGAAAACCTCAACACCACCCAGATCTACACCCATATTGAAAATACGGAACTGAAAATCGCGGCAGAGGCCAATCCCCTCTCAAAGCTGGATTTTACAGATAAGGAATAACTATGGCGAATATTGTTGAAATTACAGACATTTCTGCCCCTGAACTGGATGTATATGCTCGCCTTACACAGGCACAGCTACGCAATCGTATTGAGCCGGAGAAAGGAATTTTCATTGCGGAAAGTCCCAAAGTGATCAAATTGGCACTGAATGCAGGATGCACTCCCCTCTCGTTGCTTATGGAGCGTCGACACATCACCGGTGATGGTGCTGAAATCATCGGAATGTGCCCGGATATCCCGGTATATACGGCCGATCGTGAGATTCTGTCGAAGCTTACCGGTTATGAGCTGACCCGTGGCGTTCTGTGCGCAATGCGCCGCCCCTCTCCCCTTTTCCCTGCTGAAATTTGCGAAAAGTCCCATAGAATTGCTGTTTTGGAAGGAATCGTCGATTCTACAAATATCGGTGCTATCTTCCGCAGTGCTGCCGCTCTGGGAATGGACGGCATTTTACTCACCCAGACCTGCTGTGATCCGTTGGTTCGCCGGGCAGTGCGGGTCAGCATGGGAACTGTTTTTCAAATTCCTTGGGCATATTTGACCGGTGATTCTGCTGATTGGCAGGCATATCTGAAACAATTTGGCTTTAAAACAGCGGCGATGGCCTTAAATGATAAGGCGGTTCCGATTGACGATGCCGGTCTATGTTTGGAAGATAAACTAGCCATCGTGTTGGGTACTGAGGGCGACGGATTGGCATCGCAAACCATTGAAAACTGCGATTATAATGTGATCATCCCCATGCATCACAATGTTGACTCCCTGAATGTTGCCGCTGCAAGCGCAGTCGCATTCTGGCAATTACGGAAAAAATAAGGAAACCCACCGGATAACCGGTGGGTCATTCTTTTACATTGCAACTTCGATGGCTTCCCGGATATTTCGCACCCGGTAAACTGTCAAACCGGCAGGAATATCCAGCTTATCGGAACCAAATTTGGGGATGATTACCTTGGTAAATCCAAGGCGAGCGACTTCTGCAAGCCGTTGATTCATCTGAGAAACCGCTCGGATTTCTCCCGTCAGACCGACTTCTCCAATTGCCACAAGATCGTCGGAAATTGCGCTGTCACGGTAAGAAGACGCAACTGCCAAGGCAACCGGCAGATCTGCTCCCGGCTCATCAAGGCGCAGACCGCCTATGACATTGATATAGGAGTCAAACAGATTCAGCTGTAAGCCTGCACGCTTTTCCATTACTGCCATGAGCAGCACAGCACGATTAAAATCAAAGCCGTCGGCCGCACGACGAGGCACATTAAAAGTGGTTTTGGTCACCAGAGCCTGCACTTCCGCCAGAATCGGCCGCGTTCCTTCCATGACACATGCAACACAGGTGCCGCTTGCGCCCTCCGGGCGGCCTTCCAGAAGCATCTGAGAGGGATTTGGAACTTCCTTCAAACCGGTATCCACCATTTCGAATACGCCGATTTCGTTGGTAGAACCAAAACGGTTCTTGGCGGCCCTGAGCAAACGGTAAGATGTATTGGGATCGCCTTCAAAGTACATGACGCAGTCCACCATATGCTCCAACACCTTGGGGCCGGCGATATTGCCGTCTTTATTGATGTGACCTACCACGAATACCGTTAAGCCCTCGGATTTACTCAGTTGCAATAGCGCCATGGTGCAGTCTTTCACCTGAGAAATACTGCCGGGAGCGGATTCGCTGACTTCATTATAGAGGGTCTGAATGGAGTCCACGATGAGAATATCTGGTTTGAGCTGCTCTACTGCCTCCAAAATATCAGAAAGACGGGTCTCGGACAGAATATACAGCCCGTTAGGATTCACCTGCAAGCGCTCGGCCCGGAGCTTTAACTGGCGCTCGCTTTCCTCTCCGGAAACATAAAGAACGCTCCGTCCTTGACACAGGCTGTTGCAAATTTGAAGGAGCAGCGTCGACTTGCCGATGCCGGGCGCACCGCCCACAAGCACCAGAGAGCCGGCCACAGCGCCGCCGCCCAAAACCCGGTCAAGTTCCCCCATTCCGGTAGAAAACCGCAGCTCGTCGCCACTGTTCACCTGAGAGAGCTGCTGTGGCTGACGGCTGATGCCAACCGGTGCAGACTTTGCTCGTCCGGGAGCAACCGGCTTTTCAATATGTTCCTGCATGGTATTGTACGCACCGCAGCCGGGGCAACGCCCCATCCATTTAGGGGTCTCATATCCGCATTCGGTGCAGAAAAAGACTGATTTTGTCTTAGCCATGTTAAACCCTCTTTCTCTCGTTTTTTATATTATATCAACCATTTGTTCGCCCGTCAAGTGTCGGTAAGATAGGAACTGATCGTTCCGCTGATCACGGCGCATAGCTTCATTTGATAACTAGCATCCCGGATCAGGGCTTCTTCCTCCGGATTGGTTAGAAATGCACATTCAATCAAAACACCCGGTGCGGTAATGTTTTCCATCAGAAAAACACCCTTGGCCTGCTTCGATTTACGATGACTGCTAGGATTCAAAATATTTATAATATTTCGCTGCAAAGTCTGTGCAATTTCCTTGCTTTGGTCATCTTTTCCGTAAAAGACCTGTGCTCCCCGGTAACGACTGTCTGCGTAGGTGTTCTGATGAATGCTGATGAGTATCGCTCCCGGCGTTTCATTGACAATACGAACCCGTTCTTTTAAATCCGAAACTTTCTGCGATGCAATAGTATTTCCCTGCGTATAGATGGATTCATCGGTTCTGCGGATCATCACCGTATCATAACCCAATAAATGAAATACATTCTCCAATCTAAGGGCAATTTCAAGATTGATGTGGCTTTCCAGAACCCCTGTACAGGACGTCGCACCCCCGTCGATACCGCCGTGCCCGGCATCGATCACAATGCAATGC
>JAZORJ010000170.1:0-3134 GCA_045656525.1 Faecousia sp.
AGGGCAATGATGCTTTTGACATGGCAAGAGCCGTGATGGAAGGCGTCGCATTTTTGCTGCGGAAAAACTGTCAGTCACTGAAAGCTGCCGGCTTGCCCTGTGACAGTATTCTGGCCGTGGGCGGTGGTACAAAAAGTGCCATTTGGTGCCAGATGTGGGCGGATGTTTCCGGAATCCCGGTGAAAATTCCCCAAGAGCAGGAAGCTGCCTGCTTGGGTGCGGCCATGATCGGTGCAGTGGCTGATGGCCATTTTGCAAGCTATGCACAGGCTGCGGATGTTTGTGTTGCGATGAAAGAAACATATCTGCCGAATCCCTCGCCCTATTACGAGGAGAAATACCGTAAATTCTGCGGACTGTATCAAGCAACTTTAAAACTGTAAATAATCTGCGTTATTCTGCATAGTTTTGCAATCTGCATGGAATAATTTTTATAAGCTATTATCACAAATTGAACTGAATTTCAGAAGGAGGTACCCTATGAGTATAGATATGACAAAATGGCAGGAGATTGCTAAGGCCAATATCCATAAGCGCCCCGCAGGTGCGGGCCGTCTGGCAGGTAAGATTACCATCGTTACCGGCGCGGCACAGGGTTTCGGCAAGGGAATTGCCGAGGAACTGTATAAAGAAGGCGCAATTATCGTCATTGCGGATATGAATCAGCCGTTGGCGGAGCAGGTCGCCACAGAAATGGGCGAACGTGCCTACGCAATCGCGGTAAATGTATCCGACGAGGAAAGCGTTGCGAATTTGGTTGCACAGACCGTTGAGAAGTTTGGCGGTTTGGATCTGATGATCGCAAATGCCGGTGTTGTCCGCTCCGGCCCTCTGGCGACCTTTGAGAAGAAGGATATGGATTTTGTAACATCCATCAACTATACCGGTCTGTTTTTGACCTGCAAGTATGCTGCCATTATTATGCAAGCACAGCATGAGGCAGATCCCACGGCAATGTTTGATATCGTAGCCATGTCCTCCAAGTCCGGACTTGAAGGTTCCGACAAGAACTTTGCCTATGCAGCGTCTAAGTTCGGTGCCATCGGTATGGTTCAAAGCTGGGCTAAAGAGCTGTGCGCTTATAACATCAAGGTAAACGCTATCTGTCCCGGCAACTATCTGGACGGTCCGTTGTGGAGCGATCCGGTTCGAGGACTGTTTGTACAGTATTTGGAAGCAGGAAAGGTTCCTGGTGCAAAGACGGTGGAGGATGTCCGTCGCTTCTATGAAGCCAAGGTGCCCATGAACCGTGGCTGCATGCCCATTGATGTTGCCCGTGCAGTTATGTACTGCGTGGAGCAGCAGTACGAGACCGGTCAGGCGATTCCCGTTACCGGCGGTCAGGTTATGCTGAGCTGAGGTGGATGCTGTGATCGATATTTCGATTCTCAACAAACTGAATGCACCTACGAAGGAGGAGCGGCTTGCCAATTTGGCAGAGGTTTTGAAGACCACTGCCTTTCCTCCTATGGTGAGTCAGTACATAAATAACCATATTCACACCACGTATTCCTTCTCTCCCTATTCGCCCACAGCGGCAGTCTATGCCGCCAGAATGGAGGGTCTTTGCACTGCCGGTATCATTGACCATGATTCCATTTCCGGTGCAGAGGAATTTTTGGAAGCGGCAAAATTGGTGCAGATGCCGGTGACCATTGGAATGGAAGCCCGTGTCTCTATGGAAGGTACCCGCTTGGAGGGGCGCCGCACCAATAACCCGGATCAATTGGGCGTCAGCTACATGACGATTCAGGGTGTGCCTCATGATAAAATCGCTGTATTGACCCAGTTTTTCCGTACTTATCAGGCGGCGCGGCATGTAAGAAACCGTAAGATGATCGAAAAGATCAACGCCTTGCTGCCGGGTATTGCCTTGGACTACGATCGTGATGTTTTACCTTTGTCCATGGCTGCCGAAAACGGTGGCGTCACCGAGCGGCACTTGATGTATGCGCTGGCAATCAAGCTTGTACAGCAGGTTGGCAAAGGTCAGGCAATGGTGGAAAAATTGGAATCCATGGGACTGAAACTTTCTGAAAAGCAGACAGCGCAGATGCTGGATACAGAGTATCCCTTTTATGAGTATGATCTGCTGGGCATTCTGAAAAGCACATTTGTTCCGCAAATCTTTATTGATGCCACAGATGAATGTCCCAAGCTGCAGGATATGGTAAAACTGTGCAAGGAAATCGACGCATTTTTGTGCTATGCTTATTTGGGCGACGTGGGGGACAGCGTAACAGGTGATAAGAAGGCGCAGAAGTTTGAGGATGACTATTTGGAGGATGTCTTCGAATGCCTGAAAGATGAGGGCGTGAAGTCTGTGACCTACATGCCCACCCGCAACACGCCTGCCCAGTTGGAACGCTTGCGCGGTCTGTGCGATCAGTACGGTATGTTCCAAATTTCCGGCGAGGATATCAATTCTCCAAGACAGAGCTTTGTGATTCGGGCGATGGAGAATCCTATGTTCCAAAACCTAATCGACGCTACATGGAAATTGATCGAACACGAAAACAGAGATAAAAAGGTTCCATTCCAATAATTTGAGCGCTGAAAATACGAACTTTATTATTAAACAGGGAACAGAATAAACGCAGTAGTACTTCTATTTTAGGAGATTTTCTGTGAATCTACTGCTATGCATCAGCTGATTGTAAAAATGCATTAATTGTGAGGGGTTTTATGAAATTTCAAATTTTCTCCGAAAACGAATGGGTATATCCCGACAGCAAAATTGAACAGCAGAACAGTGCAGAACTTTTCTGCGCCAGAGGTGCAGATGTCTGCTTTCAAGTGCTGACTGACAAGATTCTTCTTGGCGGCGAGAAATTGGAGGCTGTATGTGAGAATCTTGGCTGCGAGGTGGTTGCGTATCAGTTGCTGCCCGCCTGCGTGAATGAGAACAGCGATGCCAAATTGGGTACGACGCTGGACTACGATTCCGTCAAGGATTTTGTCATCCGTCAAGCGCCCTTCTATATTTATGACATTACATATTTGCCGGAAAACGGCGAATTGAAGGCTGGCAGAGCCGCATTCTATGTGCGGCTGAATGTGGCATTGGATGCTATCGTTGGCACGCACAGCGGCAATTTGACTCTGAAAATTGATAACGAAACAGTTAATATCCC
>JAZORJ010000171.1:0-5553 GCA_045656525.1 Faecousia sp.
CCAATCAAAGGAGTCTCCGCATTCGGTGCAGAAGCCCTCTGCGTCAAAGGTTTTATGGGTGCAGGTGCCGTAAAATTCCTTTATGTAGGCCACATATTCCTGACAGCACTTGCCGGAGGTGGTATAGATCGCTGACGGCAATTCCAGCAGCTCATTGATGTACGGATCCACAGAGTTTGCCTTATCGGTTCCGCCATACAAAATATCATAATCCAGATGAGAGCCGTCTCCGGTGGAAGTATTGACCGAGCCGGTGGCACCCACAGTGCCGATCTTCTGGCCGGCTGTTACGGTGTCGCCTACGGCAACCAAAACATCTTTCAGGTGGGCATAACGGCTGTACAATACGATCTGAGAACCGCTCTTGGTTTTGTAATTATGCTCCAACACCACATAATTGCCCCAGCCTGTGGTGCCGTTTTCCGTGTTGATTCCGATAACTTTTCCTTCATAGGAGGCAACCACGGGGTCACCCATCTCGCCGTCCATATCCAGAGAATAATGGCTGCGGTTATCCAAATAGCAACTGGTCAGGTTATAATTCCCCGGCACAGGCCACAGAAAATCCCGTTGGCCACCCTCAATCACCCGATCTCCCGCTTGGGAAGGCGGATTCGGCAGTGCATATGCTCCAATGGGCAAAATACAGAGCAGCAATAACATGCTCAATATGCGAAACAGTGATTTTTTCATTCTCACAATGTTTCCTCCCGGTTCGACATTTTTTCTGCTATTCTACCACAAAATACCCAACAGGGCAATATGCATTTTTTGACTTTTTCCATCAAATTTCGCTTTTCTTTAAAATTTTTGTAACATTTATTGGCATAGAGATAAAAAACTCCCTCTGCCCCGAATTGGGTTGTGCATATTTTTTGACAAATTATCCAAAACAGAAAAAATAACTTGTATCTTGCGGTGAAATGTAGTAGAATAGTAGGACTGGTAATATGCAATTCGCGGATTAAATCCGCTTTGGAGGTAAAAATAGTTTATGAAAAAGCCTATTGTTCTGGTTATTATGGACGGTGTCGGTAAGGGCGACGGCGGCAGCGGCGATGCTGTCAAGGTTGCCAAGACTCCCACTTTGGACAATCTTCTGGCCACCTGTCCTCACACATACATCAAAGCCCACGGCACTGCCGTCGGTCTGCCCTCTGACGAAGATATGGGCAACTCCGAGGTTGGTCACAACGCTCTGGGCTGCGGTCAGGTCTACTCTCAGGGCGCAAAGCTGGTTGGCGAGTCCATCGAAAACGGCACGCTGTATCAGTCCGAAACTTGGAAGGACTTGGTTGCCAACGCTGTTTCCGGCAAGGCTCTGCATTTTATCGGCCTTTTGTCCGACGGCAATGTGCACTCCAACATCTCCCACCTGATTGCCCTGCTCCGTCAGGCTAAGGCTGAGGGTGTAAAGAAGGCTTACTGCCACATCCTGCTGGATGGCCGGGATGTTCCCGCCACCTCCGCACTGGAATATGTGGGTCAGCTGGAAGCTGTTCTTTCCGAGCTGAACACCGAGGGCTGCGACTACGCCATCGCATCCGGCGGTGGCCGTATGCAGGTGACCATGGACCGCTATGAAGCCAACTGGGCTATGGTGGAGCTGGGTTGGAGAACCCATGTACAGGCGCAGGGCCGCATGTTTGCATCTGCCGCCGAAGCCATCGAGACCTACCGTGCTGAGACCGGCGTCATTGATCAGGACCTGCCTGCTTTTGTAATTGGCCGGAACGGCGAGCCTGTTGCCAAGATTGAAAATGGCGACAGCGTAATTCTGTTCAACTTCCGTGGCGATCGTGCGCAGGAGATTTCTCTTGCCTTTGATCGCAAGGATTTTGATAAATTTGACCGTGGCGACTACACCGGCGTGAAATTTGCCGGCATGCTGCAATACGACGGTGACCTGAACATCCCCGAGCACTATCTTGTCCAGCCCCCTGTGATCAAGAACACCTTGACCGAGGTTCTGTGTGAGGCAAAAATCACCGAGTATGCGGTATCTGAAACCCAGAAATACGGCCATGTGACCTACTTCTGGAACGGCAACCGCTCCGGTAAGGTCTGCGAGGAGCTGGAAACCTACGAGGAAATTCCCTCCGATGTAATCCCCTTCGAGCAAGCACCTGCCATGAAGTCCAAGGAGATCACCGAAAAGATGGTGCAGGCCATGGCTTCCGGCAAGTACGGCTTCATCCGCTGCAACTACCCCAACGGTGACATGGTCGGCCACACCGGCGTTATGGATGCGGTGGTTTACGCCATGGAGTGCGTGGACAATGGTCTGAAAGCCATTCTGGATGCTGCCGACAAGTACGGCTACACCGTGCTGATCACCGCTGACCACGGCAACGCCGATCAGATGACCGAAACCAAGAAGGGTAAAACTTCCGTGCGCACTGCCCACTCTTTGAACCCCGTTCCCTTCATCATCTATGATAAGGACACCAACTGGGAAATCAAGGAGGGTGCTTACGGTCTTGCAAATGTTGCCCCCACCGTCGTAAAGATGATGGGACTGACCGCTCCTTCCTGCTGGGAAGACAGCATGGTTTAAACCAACCAAATCTTAATCAGGAGGTACGATCTATGATCCGCCAAAACAACGAACAAGGCTCCGTCAATGTCAGCGCCAATGTTTACTCTGACATCGCCGGTACCGCCGCCTCCAACTGCTTCGGCGTAAAGGGCATGGCCGCACGCTCCGTTTCTGACGGCGTGTACCACCTGCCGCGCAAAGAATCCATGTACCAGGGCGTCCGCGTGGAATTCCATGAGGACAATACCATTTCCATTGATCTGCACATCATGGTGGACAACGGCGTGAATTTGAACGCCGTAGGCGCTTCGATTATTTCCGAAGTGCGTTATGTCGTCGCCAAGTGCACCGGCACCGAAGTACGGGCCGTAAATGTATATGTCGATTCTATGATGATCGGCTGATTATCGGAGGTGCGAACACATTGAAGCAAACCATCCACGGAGGCAGTTTCCGCAGAATGATTATCAACGCGGCCGCCTCTATCGAGATCAACAAGCAAGCGCTGAATGATCTGAATGTTTTCCCTGTGCCCGACGGCGACACGGGAACCAATATGTCCATGACCATCAATGCCGCCGCAAATGACCTGCGCAAAATGGAAGATCCCACTTTGGAGCAGGCTGCAAACGCTGCTGCATCCGCCATGCTCCGGGGTGCCCGGGGCAACTCCGGTGTTATCCTTTCCCTGCTGTTCAGGGGTATTTCCAAGCGGCTCAAAGGCTGCACCGCCTGTGACGGTGTGCTGTGGGCCAAGGCATTGCAGGAAGGCGTGGATGCTGCATACAAAGCAGTCATGAAGCCTGCTGAGGGTACCATTCTCACCGTTGCCCGTCTGGCTGCCGCCAAGGCACAGCAGGCTGCCGAGGAGAATAACTATATTGAGTATGTCCACGAGGCTGCCATTGAGGAAGCCAAGGTAGCTCTGGCCAATACCGTCAACCAGAACCCGGTGCTGAAAAAGGCCGGTGTTGTGGACGCCGGCGGCAAGGGCTGGCCAGTGGCCATGGAAGCCATGCTGCTGGCTCTGCAAGGTCAGGATGTGGTAGTGCCGGAAAATCTGGCCGCAGCCGAAACCCGTGAGCAGGCCGATTTCTCTGATTTCGACGACTCCGAGATCACCTTTACCTACTGCACCGAGTTCATCATCTCCCGGGAAAATGACATGGATCCCGAAAAGCTCCGGGATTTCCTGTCCAGTCTGGGCGACAGCTTGGTGCTGGTGGACGACGAGGAGATCATCAAGGTCCATGTCCACACCAACGATCCCGGCAAGGCACTCCACGAAGCCATGGATTACGGTTCTTTTGTGACTGTCAAGATTGAAAACATGCGCTTGCAGCACACCGAAAAGGTGATGAGTGAGCAGGAATTGGCGCCCAAGATTGCCGAGCCTGAAAAGGCATTGGGGGTGGTGTCTGTCTGCGTTGGTGACGGCATCGGCGATGTGTTTATGAATCTGGGCGTGGATGGCCTGATTTCCGGTGGCCAGACCATGAACCCCAGCACCCAAGACATTCTGGAAGTGGTGAACAAGGTTCCTGCGGAAACCGTCTTTGTGCTGCCCAACAACAAGAACATCATCATGGCCGCCCAGCAGGTCAATGCTTTGACTCCCAAGAATGTGGTGGTCATCGAAAGCAAGACCATTCCTCAGGGTATTACCGCTATGCTGAGCTTTAATCCTGATGGCTCCGTGGAAGAAAACACCGAGGCTCTGACCGAGGCGCTGGGCATGGTGGAAACCATGCAGATCACCTACGCCGCCCGGAATTCCGATTTCGACGGCCACCTGATCCACGAGGGCGACTATCTTGCCATCTGGAACGGCCTGTTCGGCACCAGCCGGGATATCAAGGTGCTGCTGAAATCTCTGGCCGAAAAGGTTCGGGACGAGGGCAAGGAGTATATCACCATTTACTACGGCGCTGATATCTCCGAAAAGCATGCACAGAAAGCTGCTGACCTGTTCAGCGACATCTGCCCCGATGCGGATGTGAACCTGATCAACGGTGGTCAGCCCGTGTACTATTACCTGATTTCTGCTGAATAAGTTTGTACGCCCCTGCCGAATCCGGCAGGGGCATTCTTATACCCTCCCCCGGGGGGAGGGTGTCAGCCGAACAGGCTGACGGGAGAGGAACGGCGGCAGAACAGGGATTGGTAGATGCCTATGCGTTGGAAAAAAACCAGAATTACCGCCCGCATTCCTCATCCGTCAAAAATCAAAGATTTTTGACACCTTCCCCCCGGGGGAAGGCATTTAAAAGCCTGCCGCTTTCGCGGCAGGCTTTTTTTATTTGATAGTCAAGAGATCATATCATAATACCTATTGTATACCTCATACAGCATATCCTCGGACATCCATTGAACGGTCTGCTGTACGAGTTGGATTTCCAAAAATTCTTTGGCTACCCAACGGCCATTTATTTTGTAGACCTCAATAGTACGCACTTGCTCTTCGGGTTCATCCAGCTTGCTGCCCTTGATAATGATATTGGCTTCTAGCGCATAGCCTTCTGTTACCTCAGCATCCTCTAATTCCCGATACAGATTTTTCATTGCCGTAATATATAGTCTTGCTTGGAGAAGGGACAACTTAGCGGACTCCGCAAATTCTTTCCAGTCCTCAAAGTCAAAGTCATCTGTATATTCAACAACGGCTTGCAAGACTTGGGCAAAGTCTTGCAAATGACTCTCAAATTCGCTTAATTCCTTGCTGTTTAATTCGTCTTTGTCCTCAATCTTATAACTGTATTCATAATTCATTCCGTACTCAGATTCCCGGTATTCTACATCATCCTCGAAGTCTTCGCCAACTTCCTTTAAGTAATCCAAGGACATGCGGTTACAAATTTCCAAAAACCTATATTCTTCCTCTGCGAAGCCATTCAGAATAGCACTTTCTTTATCCAAGGAATAACTTCTGCTGTTCATGTAATCTATGTAGCAGTTTAGCGGGGTCTTGTAGGTATTCATAGCAGTATCTGTCAGATAGTTATATAAAAGCAGAC
>JAZORJ010000172.1:0-9270 GCA_045656525.1 Faecousia sp.
ATAGCCATTAATGCCGAAAACCACTCCGGCGCAGAACACACCCAGCGATAGCGCAACAATCAGGCAAATCAGTAAAATTCGCCGTGTCTTTGTTGTTTTCATGGCATTTCCCTCATTTCGTCAGATGTTATGTCTACTATAACAGAAAATCTGACAAAATGCAACTGCTTGCTACAACGGATAAAATATGCTATAATTTCCGTATATTTCAGCAGGAGAGATGGTATGAAGTACGAAAATATGGTTCCGGGCATTTTCCTGCGGCGACCGAACCGTTTTATCGCCCATGTGGAGATTGCGGGAAATGTGGAGGTTGTCCATGTAAAAAATACCGGCCGCTGCCGTGAATTGTTGCCGGAAGGCGCGCAGGTTTGGTGTCAGAAAAGCGACAATCCCAACAGAAAAACCAAGTACGATTTAATCTGCGTTCAAAAAGGGGAGCGCCTCATCAATATGGATTCCCAAGCGCCCAATGCAGCGGTAGGGGAGTGGCTCAGAAACGGTGGATTTGGCGCCGTTGTCAATGTCCGTGCAGAAGTGACTCATGGAGAATCCCGTTTTGATTTTGCCTTTGAAAAAGACGGAAAGCCCTGCTTTATGGAAGTCAAGGGCGTGACGCTGGAACAGGACGGCGTTTGCGCATTTCCGGATGCGCCTACACTCCGTGGAACCAAGCATTTGCGAGAACTGACACAGGCGGTGGCGGAGGGCTTTGGTGCCTATGTACTGTTCGTGATCCAGATGTCAAATGTACGGTTTCTGCACCCGAATGATGCTACCGATCCGGCCTTTTCCGAGGCCTTGCGGCAGGCATCCCGGGCGGGCGTGACGGTGCTGGCAATGGACTGCAAAACCACAGAAGGTACGATGATGATCGACAAAATAGTTCCCGTTTGTCTATAATGGGCGAAATGTCCAAAAGACAGGCTAAAAAACTGTAACAATACACCATTGCAGAGTGTTGACAGATGTGATATAATCCATGTATCTAGGTGAATTTCGGCTACTCCACAAAATAGCCGCCGTTCATCAAAAAAGGAGGAAAAACATCCGCAAGACTCGCGGTGCAGCAGTGTGGAGACCTGCTGTAATGCCTTCGCCGTTTTGCTCGGCGTTGTGCGAGAGTGCACGCGAAATTTAGGTGCATTTAGAGTCAAGAAAGTATGGCAACTGTATCCCTGAAGAACGTCAAGAAGATCTACCCGTTCAGCGGCGATGAGGGCAAGAAAGCCAAGAAAGCCGCCAAGAAGTCCAAGAAGGACGAGATCGTCGACGAGGAAAAGAAGGTTAACCTGCAAGTCACCGACAAGGGTGTCGTGGCTGTTCAGGAGTTTAACCTGGAAATCGCCGACAAGGAATTCATCGTTCTGGTTGGTCCTTCCGGCTGTGGTAAGTCCACCACTCTGCGTATGATCGCAGGTCTGGAAGACATTACCGAGGGCGAACTGTACATCGGCGACCGTCTGGTCAACGAAGTCGCTCCTAAGGACCGGGATATCGCAATGGTGTTCCAGAACTACGCTCTGTACCCCCACATGACCGTGTATGACAACTTGGCATTCGCTTTGAAGCTGCGTCATACCCCCAAGGAAGAGATCGACAAGGCTGTTAAGCAGGCTGCTGAGATCTTGGACATCACCCAGTATCTGGGTCGTAAGCCCAAGGCTCTGTCCGGTGGTCAGCGTCAGCGTGTGGCTATCGGCCGTGCTATCGTCCGTGACCCCAAGGTCATGCTGATGGACGAACCTCTGTCCAACTTGGACGCTAAGCTGCGTAACCAGATGCGTGCTGAGATCATCAAGCTGCGCGAGCGTATCGATACCACCTTTATTTATGTTACTCACGACCAGACTGAGGCTATGACTCTGGGCGACCGTATCGTCATCATGAAGGACGGCTTCATCCAGCAGATCGGCACTCCTCAGGAAGTGTTCGCACATCCCTACAACCTGTTCGTCGCCGGCTTCATCGGCTCTCCCCAGATGAACTTCTTCGACGCTAAGCTGGTTAAGGCTAATGGCAAGTATGCTGTTGAGCTGGACAACCTGACCGTCGAGCTGTCTGAGGAAAAGCAGGCTGCTCTGGCTGCTAACAATGTTGCAGAGCAGGAGATCACCCTGGGTGTCCGTCCCGAGCACATTGGCTTGGTCGATGCAGGCATCGATGCCAAGATTGACGTGGGCGAAATGATGGGTTCCACCATCCACCTGCACGTGACCGCTATGGGCCGCGATGTGGTTCTGGTTGTTTCTACCATGAACATGACCGGCGCAGAGATTGCTTCTCTGACCTCCGGCACCGCTGTGAAATTCAGCTTCGGCGGCAATGTGTGCCATGTCTTCAATAAGGAGACCGGCATCAATCTGGAAGCCTAATAAATACCGTACGGACCTGCCTGCGGGCAGGCCCGTACTTTTTGGCTGTTTCTGCGAAACATAGAAATGGTTGTTACATATCATGACATAAAAGGAGTTTGCGCAATGCGAAAAAGTGGCATATTGATGCACATTACTTCTTTGCCCGGGCCTTACGGCGTGGGTACCATGGGCAAGCAAGCCTTTGCTTTTGTGGATTTTTTGCGCCAAGCAGGGCAACAATATTGGCAAGTTCTTCCGCTAACTCCCACAGGATTCGGAGACTCTCCCTATCAGTCCTGTTCGTCCTATGCGGGAAACCATTATATGATCGATTTGGATTCTCTTGTGGAGGAGGGCCTGCTGACACAGCAGGAGTTGCAGGAGATCCGTTGGGAAGTGGAGCCTACCCGCGTTGACTTTGGCCTCCTGTATCAAAACCGACTGCGCATTTTACGCAAGGCCTTCAACCGCTTTTGCGAGGACGGGCAATTCCAACTGTTTTTGGAGGCAAATGCCTGCTGGTTGCCGGATTTTGCCCTCTATATGGCGTTGAAGGATAAGTATAACGGTGCGCCGTGGTATCAATGGCCGGATCCGGTGAAATTCCGGGATGCAGCCGCCATAGATGCTATAACGGCTGAATTAAATGAGGAAGTTCGCTTTTACTGTTTTGTACAGTATTTGTTTCATAAACAATGGAGCGCTTTGCGGGACTATGCCCGTGCAAATGGGGTTAAAATTATCGGAGATGTTCCTATTTATGTACCCTACGATTCCGTGGAAGCGTGGCAAGAACCACAGTATTTCCAGCTGGACGAAAACTGTGTTCCCACCGCCGTCGCAGGCTGTCCCCCGGATGCTTTTTCGGAAGACGGACAGCTTTGGGGCAATCCCGTGTACCGTTGGGAGCGGATGAAGGAAAATGGTTATCAGTGGTGGATACGCCGCTTAGGTGCCGCCGGGAAACTCTATGATGTGGTGCGGCTGGATCATTTCCGTGGTTTTGAGGCCTATTGGTCCGTGCCCTTTGGAGATGAAACGGCTAGAAACGGTAGATGGATCCAAGGCCCCGGTCTGGATTTTATTCATGCCGTAAAAGAACAGCTTCCCCAACTTAGCTTGATTGCGGAGGATTTGGGCTTCCTGACGCAGGAAGTTTTGGATTTACGGGATGCAAGTGGGTTCCCCGGCATGAAGGTGCTGGAATTTGCCTTTGACTCCCGGGAACCCTCCGAATATCTGCCCCACACATATCCGCAAAACTCGGTTTGCTATATCGGAACTCACGATAATATGACTATGCGTCAATGGTTTGATACGGCATCAACCGATGCGATTGCCTATGCAACTGAGTATATGACGCTGAACAGGGAAGAAGGCTTGGTGTGGGGCGTGATCCGCACAGCCGAAGCTTGCGTATCGGAGTTGTGTGTGATCCAGATGCAGGATTTGCTGAATCTGGGCGGCGAAGCCCGGATGAATTTCCCCGGAACTATGACCGGTTCCAACTGGACTTGGCGGGCGTGTGACGGATTTACCGGTAACGGTCTGGCAGAGCGACTTTACGGCCTGACAAAACTCTATGGCCGTGTATAAACTTTCTTTTAGTTAGAATGGAGAATGAGATATGAATTATGATTGCCTGAACATTCTGAAATGGACAGAAGCGCAATTGAAGTACACCTACGATGTATCCTTGAAAGAGGCGACACCTCAGGAACTTCATGAAGCGTTGGGCAATGCGGTGATGATGGCCATTTCGGATAACTGGAACCATTCCAAGCGTACCCGCATGCCGAAGCGGAAAGCTTACTATATTTCTGCGGAGTACCTGATTGGCCGTCTGGTATACAGCAATCTGTACAATCTGGGTATTCTGGATGAGATGAAAAAGCTGTTTGCAGAGCGGGGCGTGGATTTGACCTGTCTGGAAGAGATCGAGGATGCAGCTTTGGGTAACGGCGGTTTGGGCCGTCTGGCGGCGTGTTTTTTGGATAGTGCCGCAAGCTGCAACATTCCGCTGTCCGGCTATGGCCTGCGTTATCGCTTCGGCCTGTTCAAGCAGAGCTTTGACGGCAACGGCAGTCAATGCGAAGCTGCGGACGACTGGACAAAGTTTGGCGATCCTTGGTCTTATCGCCGATATAATCATACCGTAAAGGTGAAATTTGCAGACCATACGGTTCTGGCTGTGCCTTACGATGTGCCGGTGATCGGCTACGGCACGCAGAATATCAATACCCTGCGCCTGTGGCAATGTGAGGCTGAGGAAGAATTGGATTTCAACGCCTTCAACGATCAGGACTATCTCCGTGCTTTGGCACAGAAGAACAAGGCTGAGGATATTACCCGTGTGCTGTACCCCAACGATTCCACATGGGAGGGTAAACGCCTGCGTATCAAGCAGCAGTATTTCCTGTGCAGCGCATCCTTGCAGGACATGATGCGTGTTTACAAGACTACTCACGGCACAGATTACAGCAGTTTTGCGGAATTCTTCGCTGTGCAGCTGAATGATACTCACCCGGCCATGTCCATCCCGGAGCTGATCCGTCTGCTGATGGCGGAGGGCATGGATTTTGAGAAGGCCTTTGCGATTGCACAAAAGACCTTCTCCTATACCAACCACACCGTTATGGGTGAAGCATTGGAAAAGTGGAACTTGGATCTTCTGCGCACCGTAGTGCCGGAAATCGTGGATATCATCCTGCGTATCGATGAAAAGCTGAAAGCTGAGCATCCCAACCTGTTTATCGTGCGGGACAACACTGCCCATATGGCCAATTTGAGCGTTTATGTGGGCAGCTATGTCAATGGCGTGGCGGAGATCCACAGCCAGATTTTGAAGGACGATTTGTTCCGGGATTGGTATGCGGTTTATCCCGAGCGTTTCCAAAACAAGACCAACGGTGTCACACCCCGTCGCTGGATGGGCCTGTGCAACCCCGAACTGACGGATCTGATCCGTGACCGCATCGGCGGCGACTTCTTGAAGGATTTGGACCGTCTGGCGGAGCTGAAACCCATGATCGACGATGATTTGGTGTGTCGGTTCAACGCAGTAAAACGCCAGAAGAAGGAGCAGCTGTGCAAGGTCATCGCCCAGCGTGAGGGCGTGGAGCTGAACCCGGATTTCATTTTTGATGTTCAGGTAAAGCGTCTGCACGAATACAAGCGGCAGCTCATGAACGCCCTGTCCGTGATGGATATCTATTTCCGCCTGAAAAATGGCGAATTGACGGATTTCCAGCCCACTGCCTTCATCTTTGGCGCAAAGTCCGCTCCCGGTTACGCCCGGGCCAAGGCCATCATCCGTTATATCAACCGGGTGGCCGATTTGGTAAATAACGACCCCGATGTGCAGGATAAGCTGAAAGTGGTGTTTGTGCAGAACTATAACTGCTCCTACGCTGAGCATATCATTCCTGCGGCGGACATTTCCGAGCAGATCTCTCCTGCTGGCACAGAGGCTTCCGGTACCGGCAATATGAAGCTGATGCTGAACGGTGCGGTGACCTTGGGCACGCTGGACGGCGCCAATGTGGAGATCGCACAGGAAGCCGGCATGGAGAACGAGTATATCTTCGGCGCAACGGTTCAGGAGATCATCTCCGGCCGGGATGCCTACTGCGCTCGGGCGGTCTATGACCACAATCCCCATGTCCGCCGTGCGGTGGATACGCTGGTCAACGGCACGGTTCCTACGGACAATGATCAGGCGGAACTGTACCATGCTTTGCTGGATGGCACATCCTGGCACAAGGCGGACCACTACTATCTGCTGTGGGATTACCTGACCTATATCGAGGCAAAGCTCCGGGTGAACCGAGACTATGCCGACCGCATGGCCTTCGGCCGCAAGTGCCTGATGAATATTGCCAGCGGCGCAAAATTCTCCTCCGACCGTACCATTCGTCAGTACGCCGAGGAAATCTGGCACATCGAGCCGACGAAATATTGATACCTTGAAAAACCTCCCGGAAACGGGAGGTTTTTCTTATACAATATAATATGGTTATTTTTGCCACAAATGGGCACACTATCCTGAGAGGTGAGCATGATGGCAAGATATCCAGGGGCAATAACCGATGAAAATATCCGCAGGATTTTTGACGGGGCGGGGGATTTTAACTATCGTCCGCTGCAATGCGGGGCATTTACGCTGTATTCCTACGCAATTGACGGCCTGACTGCGGGCGGCGCGGCTTCGGAGTACATTTTCAAGCCCATTACCGACCATTTGCGCGGCCAAAGCATGCAGGAATTGTATGATAACGCCCTGAATGGTATGGTCTACAACTCCGTGGCAAAACCCTGCAAGGATCTGGATGCGGTTGCTATGATGCTGGTGAACGGCTTTTGTGTGATTCTTTTTCCGGATGTGGGCGCGATTGCCTTTGAAGTCAAGACACCGGAAAAACGGAGCGTTTCGCCCCCGGAAATGGAGCACACCGCAAAAGGCGCACAGGATGCTTTTGTGGAAACCTTCCGTTCCAATACCAGCCTGATCCGTCGGCATCTGCGCACACCGGATTTGCGGCTTTATGAGACTCAGGTTGGCAGGCAGTCCATCACCAATGTCTGCATTGCTTGGATTGACGGCGTGACGGATATGGAATTGGTTGCCCGGATGAAAAAGAGAATCGACACTATGCACACAGACGAACTAATTACACCGGCAGCGGTGGAAGAGTTGATTACCGGCGGACGAAATACGGCTTTTCCGCTCCTGCAATACACACAGCGGGCAGACCGGTTTTCGGAGGGGTTGGTGGCCGGCCGTGTGGGGATTCTGGTGGACGGTATTCCTTTGGGGTATCTCGCCCCTGTGGATCTGGGAACGCTGATGCAATCCCCGGAGGACTGGGGGAAAGACTATGTTTCTGCTTCTGCCGTTCGGATTTTGCGCTATGGTGCTTTGCTGCTCAGCCTCTTGCTGCCGGGGCTGTTTATCGCTATGGCCACCTTCCACCAAGAAATGATTCCGCTGCCCTTGCTTCGGGCGATGATCGAAAGCAAAGAATTCGTCCCATTTTCCACAACCTTGGAAGTACTGACACTTCTGCTGGCTTTCGAGATCTTGCAGGAGTCCGGAGTGCATCTGCCGGCATCCATCGGCCAGTCGGTGTCCATTATTGGCGGTATCGTGGTGGGATCTGCGGCTGTGGAAGCGAAATTCATCTCCCCAGCGGCCTTAATCATTGTGAGCGTGGCGGGCGTGTGCGGCTATGTTCTGCCGAATCGGGATTTGGCTGACGGAATTCGCATATGGCGCTTTATCTTAGCTGGGTTTTCTGCTGTTGCAGGTCTGTTCGGATGGACGGTGGGGTTCTTACTGCTGCTTGTCCACCTCAGCGGACTGACCAGCTTGGGCGTAGCCTATTTGGCACCCTTTGACCGGGGCAAGAAACCGCCGTTGCTTCGCAGACGGAAAAGACAGGAGGAATAGCCGTGAAGCGTTGGATTTTATATGGTGTAACTGTTTTGGCGGTGATACTCCTGAGCGCATCCCCATTTCAGGGGACGGATATTTCCAAACTTGCACCGGTGGAGGTGGTCTGGCTGGCAGAAGAGGACGGACGGGTGCTTTTGGTGACGGATACAGGAGATTGGGGAAGAGGGAAAGATGCCCGGGAAGCGTTGTCTGATATGAAAGCGGCAGCCAAGGGAACGATCTTCTTAGATACAGCGGATTATCTGATTGTGCAGAAGGACGCAGAGGTGTTTCTGGAACAGATCGCAGAGATTTTGCGTCCGTCGTGCATGCTGTGTTATGCAATGCGTATGCCTGACCTGAAAGCTGCCGGGGCGTTTTTTGACGCCCATGAGCCCAGTGTCACATTGCGGCAATGGCGAAACGAACAAACGGAGCTGCCGCTATTGAAGGAAGAGGGGAGACTGATGTGGGATGAATCGTGAAATACCCAGTGCACAGCTGCGCGCATGGACTTTGGCTGCTGCCGCAGGCCCTATTCTAAGCATTATTGGGCGGGATGGCTGGATGACCGTTTTGATTGTGGCGGTAGCTGCTGGGGCCCTGAGCTTTTGTGTTCTGTCCTGCAAGCGAATAAAGCCGCCAAGATGGTTGTGTGTTGTGGAATTGGTGTGGCTTGCTGTATTTCTGGGGGAAATCGGCAAAATCAGCGGCACATGCTGGAATGGGGATGCACGCTCAGCCATTCCTGTAATTCTGATTTTTTTGGGTGCATTTGCTTCAAGACGCGGCGGTGTTCCGGCTGCCCGTACAGGAGCGACATTGGTTTGGGTGGTGATTCCGGTTCTGGCTATCGTGGCAATTGCGGGCGTTGCGGATGTAAATACAAGCTGGATTCGCATGGAAATGGAAATTCCGGATAGCTTGCTGATAGGCTTGTTACTGGTCCCTTGCTTGTGCACATTTCTGCCGGCGGGGCCAAACACGGGGATGCGTTGGTCGGCAGCACTTTTAGGTGTGATTGCGGTGATTGCTGCACTGCTGGTAGACGGGACCGTAGGAGGCAATGTAGCGGCGAGGGCGGAAAACAGTTTCTATGAGCTCAGCAAAAGCATCAACCTGTTTGGTGTCGCAGAACGGTTTGAAGCACTGGTTGCGTGTGTGCTGACAGCAAGTTGGTTTGCGTTGTTCACGCTCATATTAAGCGCGGGGTATCATTTGCTGGAAGATTTGCTTCCGGTTGCGGGGAAATACGGTATTTGGCTTGTGGCGACTGCGGGCGTGATCTTTATGTATCTTTTGCCCGGTGACGGGGGATGGATTGCTGTGGGCACCCTTATATTTTGGGGTTTTCTGCCGGTCGTGACACAAGGGGTGGTGTCTGCAAAAAACATGCAAAAAAAGTAAATTTTTGTCTTGACAAGATTGCCAGTTAATGGTATTATATGCGAGCGCTGCGGATAAATGCAGCTTCGGCAC
>JAZORJ010000173.1:0-15533 GCA_045656525.1 Faecousia sp.
GCACAGCAACGGTTTTGACGCAGTAGGGGGTGGTGCCTTTGATGTTTTCGTACAGCTCCCGGAATTCGTTGCAGACGGATTCCACATAGTCGATAAACTCAGGGAATTGCAGAGCCAGTTTCAGGTAGCCACCGTAGCCGATGCGGTCAATGGGCTTACGCAGGATTGCCCGGCGGGCAGTGACCCAGTTTTCCTTGGCTTCCTTCACGGGGTCACCGCCCTCGTGGAAGGTATCCGGGAAGAAGTAGGGCAGGAAACGGCCCTCGGTGTACTTGACACCGGGAATGTCGGAAATCAGGCGCAGTGTGGAGCCGTTGCCCACAGAGCCGACAACTGCATCCACGCCGATGGTTTTCCATTCCTCCATGAAGGGCTCTGTGCCAATCCAGTGGTCGCCCAAGAACATCATGGCTTCCTTGCCCAGCTCGTGGGTGATGTCCACCATTTCCTTGGCCAATGCCGCTACCTCGCGGCGCTGGAAGGCTTGGAAATCCTTAAATTCCTTGGAGGGAACACGGTACTGGTTGTTGTGGTAGCCTTGGTCTACGATAAACTCCGGGCGGAACTTGTAGCCCACTTCCTTCTCAAATTGCTCCAAAATATAGGGGGATACGGAAGCGGAGTAGCCATACCAGTCCACATACTTTTCCCGTTTCAGCTCGTCAAACACCAAGGTGAACTGATGGAAGAAGGTGGTGTAACGGATGACATTGACATAGGGATGGTCTGCGATAAACTTGCGCAGACGCTCCATGGTGAATTTGTGGGTCTTGGGCTGACGGACATCAAAGGTGATCTGGTGTTCAAAGTCCTTCCAGTCGTTGGTGACGGCGTTGTACATATGCACCGGATCCCAAATCAGGTAGGCCAAGAATGCCACGGTGTACTCGTGGAAGGCCTCGGGAGCAGGAATCACCACACAGCCGGTTTCGGCGTTATATTCCCATGCGTCGGGGCAGAGCGGCTGACCGGTGGTGCGGTCCATGACCTCCCACCAGCGCTTGATATCGTCCCGGGTGTTGACTTCCATAAGCTCCGGGGAAATGCCCTGCATCAGAGGGATCTCCAAAGCGCCCTCGGTGGCGGTGCGGAAGCCTGTCATGATATAGCACTGCTGCACTTCCTCGGGGTTGGCCTTTGCCCAAGCGTTATCCTTACGGGTGGTGTAGTAGGTGGAATAGATTTTTGCGTTTTGGTTTTGCAGTTCGGCAGGGAAATCGGTGCCGTCGCAGTCACGGATGGCGTCTGCGCCCCAGCGCTTCATAATTTCCAGCGTTTCGGGGACAACATCCAAGTCCGTGGGGATGGTCACACGACCGATTTTACGAGTGTCAGACATATTCAGGTTCTCCTTGAAGAATCAGATTATTTAAAGCGTGCGTTATAGAGGAACAGGGTGGTCAGCATAAAGACGATGCCGAGGCACATCAGGCCCAAGCCCAGCATTTCACCGGTCATACCCCAGCCGATCAGCACCAGTGCCAGACCGACAACAAAGAACAGAATCATCAGCAGCATACGCAGCTTGCCGTGGTCTTTCCAAAAATTCATAGAATCACCTTAACCTTTCAGTCCGCCAACGGTCATGCCCTTGGTCAGATTCTTCTGCACGCACATGTACAGCACCAGAACGGGCACCATAACCAGCACCAGACCGGCATACATGGGGCCGTAGTTGGCAGCGGATTGCTGCGCCTGCATCAGGTTCAGCAGGCCGGCGGGCAATGTCCACTTTGTGGAGTCGGTAACCAGCGTTTTTACAATGATGTACTCATTCCAGAAGGACAGGAAATTGAACAGAATCACCGTGATGATGGAGGGCCTTGCCATGCGGAAGATGACTTGCAGCATGGTTCTGGTGTAGCCTGCGCCGTCCATATAAGCGGCTTCTTCAAAATCATGGGGAACAGTCTGGAAATAGCTGCTCAGCAGGTAGATGGTAAAGGGAAGCGCGGTTGCGGCATAAATGATGGCCACAACCACATGGTTGTTCAGCAGGAAGCCTTGACCCAGCACCTGACGCAGCCAAACATCACCGTCATTGAGCATCAGATAAATGGGCACGACGATGTAGTTGACATTGATGAACAGGCCGGCCATAAAGCAGCCGTTCAAAAACTTCTGTCCGAAGAATTTAAATCTTGCCAGACAGTAGGAAGCGGGCAGGGCAACCACCAGCAAAATTACCAGAGCCAAGCCGGTGACGAACACGGAATAACCCATGTAATCGCCCATTTTGGAAGTGGTCCATGCTTCGACAAAATTCTGCCAATGCAGATGGGTGGGCAGCGCCCAAGGATTACCGTAGTGCTCCCGGGTTTCTTTCAGAGAGGCCATAAATACCCACAGAACAGGAATCAGAATCAGCACGGCCAGAATGCCCAGAACAACATAAATGAAAATCTTATACAAGCGGTCGCTTGCAGGCGTTTCTTTTTTCAGCTTCATATATGTACCTCCTTAGTATTCCAGCACTTCGCGCTTGGTTGCACGGTTCACGACCGCGGACAGGGCGAAGGATACCAGGAAAATAGCCACGCCGATGGCCATGGAGTAGCCGTACAGGCCAGCGTTCTTCATGTCGTACATATAGACCAGCGTCACCTTACCGGCTGCTGCGGCACCGCCGCTGGAACCCAGCATGGCGTTGACAAAGAGGAAAGCCATGTTAATGGTGGAAATGATGAAGAAGGTCAGCGTTGTGCGGATGTTGGTCCAAATCAGGGGCAGGGTGATCTGGAAGAACTGGGTCATACGACCTGCGCCGTCCAGACCGGAGCTTTCGTACATGGACTGGGGCACAGCTGCCATGGAGGCCATGTACATGACCATATAGTAGCCGATGGCCTGCCAGACCATGGCGATGATCAGACTGGTCACCACATGATCCTCGCCCTTCCACAGGACGCTGTCTGCGCCGAACAGATTTAAAATGCTGTTGAGCAAGCCCTTGTCTGCGTCGTAAATGGCAGAGAAAATGCCGGAAATAACGACAACGGACAGAATATTGGGTATGTAAAACACGATTCGGAAGAAGTTTTGTCCTTTGAGCTTCTCTCTGGTCAAAATACCTGCAAACACCAAAGCAGAGGACATGGTGAACAGCGTGACCATCACGATCAGAAGCAGCGTATTCTGCATGGACTGGATGAAGGTCTTGCTCTCCAACAGGGTTTTGAAGTTCTCAAAGCCCACATAGGTTTCGGTGGGATTATAAGCGCCCTTCTCGTAAAGAGACAACCGAAACACATTGAAGGTGGGAACGATCATAAAGATGATGAACAGCAGCACCGCAGGGATGACGCATACACAAAGAAAGGTTGTGCGTCTTAAATTACTTTTCATGATAACCCGACTCCTTTTTTATGTTGTAAAGTGCTTTCCTCCGGGCAGGAAGCGCCTGCTCAGGGGAAAACACTTTCCCGTGAAAAGGGTGGCAGTGACAGCAGTCACTGCCACCCAAATTACTCAGTGATTCCTATTGGATGGAAACTTACTGCTTCAGGTTTTCACGCATCAGGTCGGAAGCAGCCTTGATATTTGCCACATACTCCTCGATGGTCAGAGAGCCGGCGACCAGCTTGTCGATGGGCTCGAAGAAGACCTTGGAGGTCTCAACATCGGGGATGGGATTGAAAGCGGCAAAGTTGCCCATAGCAGCCTTAGCGCCGTTGTCGTAGATGGAGTAGAACAGCTTGTTGTCGCCTTCCAGCTTGTCGGCGATGCCCAGAACGGGCTGCATAGCACCGGCAGCAGCGAAGATCTCAACAGCCTTGTCGGAGTACAGGAATGCGACGAACTTCTCAGCGCCTTCCTTGTTCTGAGCACCGGCGGGGATCCAGGACTGCTCGAACCAGGTGTAGGAGTAGCCTGCGCCACCCTCGGTAACTGCGGGCAGAGCGGTCATGCCCCAAGCAAACTCGTTGGTCAGAGTTTCCTCAGCAGCAGCCATTTCGCCAACGATCCAAGTGCCGTTGGGCATGAACAGAGCTTCATCCTGCATAACCATCAGCTGGTTCTTGGTGAAGTCGGTGTTGTTAGCCTGTGCGGGGGTCTTCTCGTGGGTGTAGTCAGCCAGCTTGTCGAGGATCTCGAACATGGTCTTGGCCTCAGCGGTATCCCAGATGCCTTCTGCATAGGTAGTAGCCTTGTTGAAGAAGTCAGCGCCGCCAACAGCGTACATCAGAGCGTACATGAAAGCGTCGTAGTAGCCAGCGGTGGGGTAGGTAAACAGAGCGATGCCCTCAGCCTTAGCCTTCTCGCCCAGCTCCCACATTTCGTCCCAAGTGGTGGGAACAGTCCAGCCCTTGTTTGCAAACAGCTTTGCGTTGTAGAACAGGCCGCAGGGGGAGTAGAACATGGGTGCCAGATAGGTCTTGCCGTCAGAGTAGGGGTTGGTCAGAGAAGTGTCGGTGAAGCCACCGGCAATCTTTTCGGAAACCTTCTTGGTCTCGCCGGGAACGACCATGTTCAGGACATTGGTCAGGTCGTGCAGGCCGTTGGCCTTGATCAGCTGCTCGGTCAGACCGGCGGGACGGCCGGTAGCCAGGTGAACCACATCGGGGTAGTTCTGGCCCTGCATCTGGGGTCCGATGACATCTTCCAGATTCTTGTCGGTGGTCAGCTCAACCTTGATGCCGGTCTCAGCTTCGAAAGCTGCGGCAATTTTGGTCCACATCTCGGAGCCGTAAGCAGTTTCGATTGCAGCAACCTTGATGGTGTTGGTTTCGGGAGTCTGGGCGGTAGGCACGCAGGCAACCAAGGACAGAGCCAAAACCAGAACCAGTGCAAAAGCAATGATTTTCTTCATTTGGTATTCCTCCATAAAATAATTGGATTCGCGGAAGCACTCTCCGCGTATCCTAAGTATACAAATTTTATGCATTTTTGCAACAAGAATATTGCGATATTTTTTATTTTTATTGCTATTAAGAAAAATTCGGCGATTTGTTATATCTGCACAGGAAAAAATTGTACAAAACGCATAAAGTTGTGCAACATCTTCATTGCTCCCCGTTGCGATGCGAATATTCCTGTGAATATTCATTGTTGAAAAAAGCAAGAATGTGTGATAAAATATCAATATACATAAAATTTTAGGAGGGATTTTGTGAGGCGGTATTATTACGGCACCGGAAGCACCCAGCCTTCGGCCATTCGTGATACAGCAAAATTGCTGAATGTAGCCAGCTATAAATACGGCGGCGACTGGAAACCCGTTCCCCACGCCCATAAGCATACGGAGCTGTTTTTTATTGTCAGCGGAAAAGGACAGTTTATCATTCAGGATCAGGTATTCCCCGTGAATGTGAACAACCTTGTAATCATCAACCCCAATGTTCTGCACACGGAAGCCAGCATGGATGCCCAGCCGCTGGAATACATCGTTTTGGGCATCGAGGGCGTGGAGATGGCGGCCAATGACCATTATAACGGCCAGTTCTGTATCTTGGATCACTTTGAAAGTGTGGATATTTCCTCCTGTCTGCGGAATATTCTCCGGGAAATGGAAATGAAAAACACAGGCTATGAGGATATCTGTCAGGCGTATATGGAGATCATGCTTGTCCGTCTGATGCGTACCATCGCCATGAAACCTCAGGACGAGACCGCCGGATCCGGAAACCGGCAATGTGCCGCGGTTAAGCGTTATATCGACCTGCATTTTAAGGAAATGCTGACGCTGGAACAGCTATCTGCGGAGGCGCATATCAATAAGTATTATCTGGCTCACGCCTTTAAGAAGGAATACGGCGTGTCCCCCATCAATTATATGATCTCCCGGCGGATTGATGAGAGCAAATATCTGCTGACAGAAACGGATCTGTCCGTATCCCAGATCGCGCAGGTTCTCGGTTTCTCCTCGTTGAGTTACTTTTCACAGATGTTCCGGAAAACCCAGCAAATGACCCCGGTGGAATTTCGGAAAAGCACGAAAAATATCCTATAAGCAAGGTAGGGGCGACAGGATTCCCTTGCATTTCGTTGACGGGTGTGGTAAAATAACCTTGCGACACAAACTGAATAAAAGCACCAAAAGAGGGATTGTGTTTTTACTTTGGTAAAAATGCATTCTCCACTTTGTCATTCCCTTTTTTGGTGTGCAATGGTTTGTGTCGCAGCAAACGGAGTTTGCGTTTTTCGTGCGCAGCTTCGGCTGCGCACTTTTTATTTTTGCAGAAAGAGGGAACTGCTATGCTGACACCTGACAACTTGGAAGAAATCACTAGGGATTTGCGGGCGAAGGATGCACAATGCCAAGAAATACTGGAAAAAAGCTATGCATTGAGCGAGAAATACTTTCAGATTCTGGACTCTCTGCGTGACGAAGACAGAGCTTGCGTGCAGCAATACCTTGATCTGTGTGAAGATTTGGAAGACAGAACCTTGCAGTTGGTTGCCGCATATTATGCTGCCACCGGCGCAGTGCAATTTGTAAATACGGACATGTGATCCGCGCAGGAAAGCCCTCCCGTTTTTGGGAGGGCTTTTACAATTACAGCTGTTCAAATTGGTCGGCCAATTTTCTTGCACTCTTGCGGAGCTGGATCAAACCGTCCAACACATTATCCGGGGTATAGCCCTCCATAAAAAGGGTGGCCTCCAAGGTGAAATACCCCTGATGATCAATTTCTTTCAGGGCTTTGAGGATGGGCTCAAAATCAATGCCCATGGATCCGGGGATCTGATGGTTGTCGTGCCAGCGGTCGTTATCGTGAATGTGAAGCGCCTGCACATAATGACCCAAGGTCTTGATCATATTCGCAGCACCGTCACCGGAGCGGCACTTACCGGGAAGGGAGCGTGGGACTGGTTGCATACAATTCTGTTGTCGAGTCCGATATTTTTCAGTTTCCGGGCAAAGGCGATGGCTTCCTTACCTACCAAGGGATTGGAAACAGAAAATGTGTCCTTATTTTGTAATATCTCTTGCCACATGGACGCCGCTGGCAGAGGCGTGGGACAGAGAGTGGGTAATGCCGCTGCCGTCGCCGATAATATACAAACCGGGGTGGCGGCATTCCAGACGGTCGTTTACCTCAACTTCCATATTATAGAACTTGACTTCAACGCCGTAGAGCAAGGTGTCGTCGTTGGCAGTGCCGGGGGCTACCTTATCCAGCGCATAGATCATTTCGATAATGCCGTCCAGCAGGCGCTTGGGAAGCACCAGACTCAGATCGCCGGGTGTGGCTTGCAGTGTGGGGGTGATGAAGGCCTCTTCGATACGGCTAGGAGTAGAACGCTGGCCCCGAATCAAATCGCCAAAACGCTGAACAATGACACCGCCGCCCAGCATATTGCTCAGTCGGGCGATGGATTCGCCATAGCCGTTGGAATCCTTAAAAGGCTCCGAGAAGTGCTTGGCTACCAGCAGGGCAAAGTTTGTGTTCTCCGTCTGCATGGCCGGATCCTGATAGCTGTGGCCGTTGACAGTGATGATGCCGTTTGTGTTTTCGTTTACCACTGCGCCCTTGGGATTCATGCAGAAGGTACGAACCTTGTCCCCGTACTGCTTGGTGCGGTAGACGATCTTGCTTTCGTACAGCTCATCCGTCAGATGGGCAAAGACGGAAGCGGGCAGCTCCACACGAACGCCCAGATCCACACGGTTGGAGTTGGTGGGAACCTCCAATTCCTTACAAACCTTTTCCATCCACTTGCTGCCGATGCGGCCCACGGAAACGACGCACTTTGCGCAGGAGTAGACCGTTCCTTTCGCTTCCACTTGATAGCCGCCGGGAATGATCTGAATGGTATCCACGGGGCAGTCAAAGAAGAATTCCACTTTGCCGCTGAGCTCTTTGTAGAGATTTTCCAGAACCACATAGTTAATATCTGTGCCAAGGTGACGCACGGAAGCATCCAGCAAATGCAGATCGCTTTGAATGCACAGGGATTTGAGCTTTGTACCCGCAGTGGTGTACAGCTTGCAGCCGTCTCCGCCGAAGCGCATATTGATGGCATCCACATAGTGCATCAGCTCCATGGCCTGCTTTTTGCCGATATATTCGTAGAGCGTGCCGCCAAAGTCGTTGGTAATGTTGTATTTACCGTCGGAGAATGCACCGGCGCCGCCGAAACCGCTCATAATCGAACAGCTCTTGCAGCCGATACAGGTTTTTACCTTATCGCCGTCAATGGGGCAATGGCGCTTGTCCAAGGCATGACCGGCTTCGAAAACAGCCACTTTCAGCTCCGGTTTGTTTTGCATCAGCTCGTAGGCTGCAAAGATACCACCGGGACCGGCACCGATAATGATTACATCATAGTTCATTTGGGTTCCTCCAATATTAAGCGCAGTTGCTGTTATAATATCATATCCGGGTTAAAAAGTAAATGGAGAAATCCGCCCCTCGTTTTGAGGAGCGGATTTTCTGATTTATTGGTTGTGGTTGTTGGAAAAAATGTCTGCAACTTCGCTGATCGTTATATAGGCGTTGTGGTCAATTTCGTGGACAAGCTCCTTCATTCTGACAACTTGGTAACGGTTTACCACAAAATACAGCATGGTTTTTTCTTCGTTGGAATAGCCGCCTCTTGCTTCCAAACGGGTTACGCCGCTTCCGAATACTTCGCAAAGCTTGCTGCATATCTCGCTGGGCTGCTCGGTAATGATAATGGCACATTTTGCTCGGTCAAGACCGTCCACAATGAAGTCGATGGTCTTTAATGCCGCTGCATAAGTAACAATGGAATAAAGGGGCACAATCCAACTGCTCAGGACAAAACCGCACATAATGTAAAGCAATACATTGTAGATCATTACAAAAGTGCCGACGGTGATTCCCAGTCTTTTTGCGAAGATGACAGCCATAACTTCAATGCCGTCCATAGCTCCGCCGTAGCGAATGGCTATGCCGCTTCCAATGCCGGAAATCACACCGCCAAACAGGGCGCAGAGGAGCAAATCCGTACCTGCCAACGGGGAAGCTATGCTCACATCGATGGGGATTACATCCGTAATCAGCCAAGCGAATAATGAGTAGGTACACACCGCGTATATGGCATACACAGTGAAAACCCAGCCTTGCTTTTTGAGTCCGAAAAGAAACAGCGGAATATTCAAGATAACCAAGAAAATGGAAAGGGTTAAATATTCCGGTGTTAATTGGTCAAAAAGCATGGATGTTCCGGAAATGCCGCTGTCATATAATTTTACAGGCATTAAGAAAACAGTAATGCCAAAGGCATTGACAATGCCTGCAATCGTAAGCATTATAAAATTCGTGAGTTTCAATTTGCGCATAATGTAAGTCGCTCCTGTTTCAATGCAAGGGTAACCTCTGTATTATTCAGTATACTGCATTGCGCCGGAAAAAGAAAGGATTTTATTGTTAGAGAATAAGCCCTTGGTGCAGACTGTGGCGCGAACAGAGTCTATCCTTATTCCAGTTCTATTGTTGCAATGTGGGGCCTGTGGTCAGAAGAAACAATCTCGGGGATATCTGCGGATTCCACCTTTAAGTCTTTGCTGACAAATATGTAGTCTATTTTCATTCTGGGGGTGTCCGAAGGAAAGCATAATTTTATTATATATGCTATTTGTGAAAAAGCAATGAATTTATATAAATTCGCACCTCAAATGAGGAGCGGATTTGTGGGGGTAAATCTTAGCCCTTGACATGAAACCCACTTTGTGGTATAGTTCTCCCAGCAAGAAATTGCCCCATAAATTTTAGCTTACTTTGCAGTGGTAGATTTTCCATAGGGAAGGTCTGTCCATTTGGCAAGGTAGGCGTTTTTTTATGCCTCCTTGACCCCAATCAAATATTTGGAGGTAATGTTATGAATCACTACTCTGACCCTACCGCCGCCCGGGCCTTGGGCGGCATCAACCGGGAGTTTTCCCGGCTGGAAAAGAAGGCGAAGAAGCTTCGCGCCCGCTTTGAGGCCGGTGAGATCACCGAAAAAGATCTGGAAAAGGCGCAAACCCAGTTCCGGGGCATTTACCGGCATGTGCTTAACCATGTCCTCGCAGAAGAGCGCGAATAACGACACACCCCCGCCGAGAAATCGGCGGGGGTGGTTAATAAGCCGGGTCTGTGGTGCAGTAGGCAAAAGAGGGATTACGAGCGGTCGTATCCTCTTAAAACTGCGTACTCTTGTATTAGCGCACCAAGTTCTCCGCCGCCAATACTAATTGCAAGGCTCTCGAGATATCTTTGTTGCCAATCCTTGCGCACTTCGGGTGTCAGGCTGACATAGGGATGGCTTTTTAGATATTTTTTGGTTTTGGATTCGTTGACAAGGCACCACACCACCAGATATAGGAGACAAATGCCTAGTGTGCCCAAAAGCACGGCAAACTTCGATATCAAAAAACTGATAATTATTACAACAATGCCAACAATGATTACAGGGAAAAGCAACCTATCTAAAAGACCGTTAGGGCACGCTTTTCTTTCATAATACTCTTTGGCGGACATGCCCAAATACGGTGTCTTAAACGGATCAAATTCTTTATGTCCATTTTCGCCCTTAGAAACATATTTATTTTCTAGCTTTTCGTATATACGGTCTTCTAATGCACTACGAGCTGAGTCAGGGAAAAAGTCTCGGTAAAAGATAGCGTTATCATAATAGTAACTATCCGAATAGTTGGGGTTCTTTTTTACGGCGTATGTATCGCTACCAGTTTGGGTTATAGTGTATCCTCCATCGTGCCAGCGCTTGCTGGAAGTTGTTTTTCTCTGATAGGAATACCCCAAAAAAGGAAGAATTGTTTCGTTTTCTTTTGGAAGCTTATAAGCTTCCTCGTGTTTTACTGTTTTTATATATTCCTGTTTAAAACCCACGATGCGGCACCTGCTTTCATTCATGAATATATACTTGGGGAAAAAGACAATAACGCACAGAGTGATAATATCACAGGCCGTCTAAAAATGCAACAACATTTAGGAATGTAGGGGCGAGTACCGCTCGTTCGCTGTGGAGGATATGGATTGCGGTAACGGACGGCCAATGGCCGCCCCTACAAAAATCCGCCCCTCTTTCGAGGAGCGGATTCGTTATTGGGTGAAATCTTAGCCCTTAATTGCAGCCTGTGCTGCTATCAGCAAAAGTGGGAGATTATTTCCCACTTTCCTTAATTGCAGCCTGCTTGGCTATTCACAACCTGCATCAATCAAATTACGCAAGCACTACAGCAACTTATGTGGAAAAAACATGATTCCGAAGGATTACGGATCTAATTGCTCGGGCATCATATTTTGATTTAAGCCTCGGCAGGTGTCCTGCCGAGGCTTTTAGGTTTATCTTACGGAGTATTTCTTTTTGCCGAACAAGGTAATTGCTACAATTCCGAAGCTGCTGATGACCAGCAGGCCCAGCCACAGCTGCAGGTGGCTTTGATCACCGGTCTCGGGAGGTCCGGAGACGGTAACAGGATGTGCACAGCTGTCGCACTTGCCGTCAGCATTTCCCTCGTGGTGCTCAGCGTAATCCAGCTTTTCGCCACAGCCGGCGGTTTTACATTTGTGCCAGTGACCGGTTTCGTCCGTTGTCCAGGTGGTTTCGGGATCGTGATCTGCAACCTCACCGTAGGAAGCACTGCAGATGTCGCACTTAGCAACTTTCTGACAGGTAGCCACATTATCGCCGGTGGAGGTGTGGGCGGCCTTGGAGTTCTCGATCACCGCGCCACAGCCGGCAACGGTGCAGATGTGCCAGTGGTTTTCACCGTCGGTTTTCCATTCAGTGCCTTCGGTATGTCCGTTGGCTGCGCCACTCTCAAAGGTTTCTGTACCCTTTTCACCACACTTGCAAGACTTGTAGTACTTTGCAGGATCGGTGCAGGTTGCTTTGCTTACCAGATACTGTTCCTGTGCAACTTCTTTGTCAAACACATGGGTGTGGTTCAGCTGTGCTTCGATTTCGTACAGACATTCTGCACATTTGACAGCGTATTCCTCGGTAACACCGCCCTGATGGTCGGGAGTATGCTGCGCAAAGTCGCTCTTTTCAGTACAGCCTGCAGTATTACACTTATGCCAGTGACCGGTTGCATCCTTTTCCCAGGAAGCGGTATTCCAGTCGTGACCGGCAAAATCGCCATAAGTTGCGCCGCAATCATCACACACAGCCTTCTTCTGGCAAGTAGCAAAGTTTGTACCGGTGGAGCTGTGAGTGGCCTTGGAATTATCGATCACCACACCACAGCCGGCAACGGAACATACCTTCCAGTGATGCGTGCCATCGGTAGTCCAAGTGCTTGCAGGAGTATGTGCGCCTGCAGGAATGGCCTGACCGTATGCAGTGATCTCACCACAGCCAAGGCACTTGGTGTCGCCAGTGTAGCCATCGGTCTGAGTCTTGTGATCTGTCGCAGAAGCATTTACCAAGGTTGTGCCGCCAACATGATTGGAAGCAACTTTGTCGCCCAGGAAGGTGTGCTTGCTGTCGCGCTCTACCAAGCCGCACCGATCACAGGAGTAGTAGTAAACAGCGTTGTCACGGCAATTACCTTCAGTCTTGAGAGCAGTAATTTTTAGGATAGCTGCAGTGAAATCGTGAGATCCGTACTCGCCATAGGAAACACCGCAAATGTCACATTTAGCCAGTTTTGTACAGGTAGCTACATTATTACCGGTAGAGGTATGTTCACCCTTAGTGCCTTCAATCACAACAGCGCAGGTGGTTCTGGTACATGTTTTCCAGTGATGGGTTCCGTCAGTCTTCCAACCGGATTTCGCGTGACCCAGCTTATCAATAATGCCCCAGGTTGCAATGTCAACAATTTCGGTGGTGCCATTGGCATCCTCGAAGAACTTGCCGCAGCCGTCGCACTTATAGTAGGCTTCCTTACCGCCGTTTTCACAGTCAGGCCATACCTTTTCAACCGGCTCGATGCTGCAGGTATGTACAGCAGTCCACTTTGCCCAGTATTCCTTTTCCCCGGTGGAGCCAACGGGGATTTCTGTAATAGCCGTTCCGGTGCATTCGGCGTTATCATACCAGCCGCCAAAAATGCTATTGGCTTTTGTCACCTCGGTAGGCAGTGTTGCGCCGGTGTCTACAAAATAACAGGTCACGTTACCGGAGTGAATGGTACCACCGGCTTTGTTCAGTGTGACAGTATAGCCGGGGGCGATTCTTAGGTATTGGAATTCGTCGGGATCGCCGTTACACACCTCAAAATTGGTAGCTTCGGGGGCGTTTTTGTTGCCTGCAACAAGGATGCCTGTAGCATTAGGTAAATTATATTCATTGCTTCCGGCGTAGGATTTGAATGCACAGGCTATCCAGGCATTGGCGCCGCAATAGGCGGTGATTGTGCAAGATTCCTCGACTGTAATAGTACCCTCTGCAAAAACCGCTACAGACCAATTATTCTCTGAGAGGTCTGCCGCGGAGACAGTCAGGCTGCCGGTGCCGGTAAAGGTCAGGTTTCCATCGTCAATATAAATACCGTAGCTGCTGCCGCCATTGTCAGATCCTGTAATCGTATTGTTTCCAATCAGATTGATCTTTAGCGTTTCCTTTCCGTAAATACCGCCTACATCATCAAAAATAGAAAACTCATGTACACCGGTAATTGTTGCGTTATTCAGTGTCAGAGTTTTGGTGGTGGAATCATAAGAAACCGCACCGGTAATGCCTTCGCCGGTAATGTTGCTGGCATTGGCATTGGTAACCTGCACGCCACCAACCCAAAGGTTATACTTCACCAAATTCTGCCAAACAGCTGTTACCGTGGTGTTGGCAGAAACGGTGATCTTGTCACCGGGCTGCTTTTCTTCGCCGCCTACGCTCCAGGCCTTAAAGGTCTTGTTGGAAGGAGCGGTGAAGCCGCATTCGGGCAGTGTGTATTCCTCGCCTTCATTTACCTCGGCAGTGATCATGGTGCCGGTGCCGCCGTTGGCATCAAAGGACACCTCATAGGTGAAATTCACGGTGTAAACAATCAAAAAGTGTGCAAAATACCAGCCGCCAAAACCTTCGCCCCAATATTCATACACTGCGGAGGTGGCGCCGGGAACGTTCGGCGTAGCATTCAGAGGGAGTGTGGGGGTCTCGCTTAGAACCGCGAGATCAAGGGTGTAGCTCTGGCCGGGTGCAAAGTTCCACCAAAATTCATCCCCCTCTGTGTAGGACATCATTTCCTCATAGTTATCAAACGCGCCCTCGTACCAAGGGCTATTGACCCAATTGGGGCCGAAAACATCGGGGCTGAAAACGGGGGAATTGCCATCGATCCACTCCTCTGCAGACTGTCCTGCCTGCGGAGCGGTCAAGCCCGTGATGGTGATGGTGGGGCCCTCTACCAAATCCTGCCAAACAGCTGATACCGTGGTGTTGGCAGAAACGGTGATCTTGTTACCGGGCTTCTTTTCGCTGCTGCCTACGCTCCAAGCCTTGAACTGCTTTCCGGCAGGTGCGGTAAAGCCGCATTTGGGCAGTGTGTATTCCTCGCCTTCCTTCACGTCGGCAGTGATCATGGTGCCGGTGCCGCCGTTGGCATCAAAGATCACAGCATAGGTAGGTACAGGGATAAACTCAACACGGGTAATGGTACTGTTTGGGCGGAACTTCGTCTCAGCGGATATGGTGAAAGCACCACTTTCACTTGTGCGCCACTTGTAGATACCGCCAATGGCGTAGGAGCTCTTGAATGCTGCAGTGTCTCCCGTTACCGTTGCGCTAGCGTTGTCGATCTCCACATCGGCATAACCACCGATACCATAGGTACTGCCGCTGAGGATCGCAGTGGCACCGTTTTTAATGTAGATCGTGTCGAAAGATGAGTCGCTGAAAATGCCGCAGCCGTTCAGACCCGTAGCCGTTACGTTTGCACCATCTGTAATGGTTACTGAGCAATCGGCCCAAATGCCATTGGCTGCACCGGTAGCATTCAAACTTCCGGCGCCGCTGATCACAATAGATCCATATGCACAAGCAAGGGCACTGCCTGTTACGCTGGTTACTCGGTTCGTAGTACCCTCTGCAAGGACGACGTTATAATCATCATAACTATCATCACGGCGAATACCATTGCCTCCGATCGTTGCACCATTCAGGGTAATGGTGGTCGTTGCCGGATCATACTTGACCTGATAATTGCTTTCGTCGGCACCTTCGCCGGTAATCGTGCCGTTTTCCGCATCGCAGAGCCAATAGGTCACATTTGTTCCATCTACAACGTTTGTTCCTGCAACGGTGATCACATCTATTGCCGCAAATACCGTAACCGGCAACATGCCGCAGAGCATAACCACTGCCATGAGCATTGCCATAGCAGGCTTCCATTTTTTGCTCATTTTTTTGATCCCGTCGGTCAGCCACAGATACAGACCAATAGGATAGAGCAATATCTTTTCCCAAGTTTTCATATCATAACTCCTTTAAAGCTTTTTACTTTTATCAGTCTTCATAAACGGTGGTAAAGATCTCGCCGTCTTCGCAGTCGAAGGTAACCTTATCAGAATAGGCATAGTTGCCTGCCGCATCCCACATTTCAAAGACCATAGCGTAGCTGCCGTCGAACAGAGCTGCTTCGCCAAAGGAAGTTTCAGCGGTAACAGTAAGTTCCT
>JAZORJ010000174.1:0-6463 GCA_045656525.1 Faecousia sp.
AATGTCGTCCGGGTCGAAGTCTGGGTCATCCGGCAACAACGGAAAATCATTCGTCATGCGCTGTACCTCTTTGATACGGCGGCGAAAAGCATTCCATGTTTCCGGGTTGTCAACTTGAACATTGCGGTATTGCTGTTCAAGTGGAATGTTTGAGATAAGATACACTTTGGTATAGCATGCCACTTTATTTGCATAACGGCAAGGCAGTTCCAAGGGATAGCCGTCCAAGTAGTTCAGCATATCACCGATTGAAAGACTGCTCCGAAACTCTTCAAAGATAATCACATCTTGACCCTTGTATCCGTCAAAGGGATGGGAATAGTCAGTCACACGATACACAGCAGAATAGCCGTACTTCTCCATGACACTCCGGGTCTTTCCTGCGGCAGTATCACCCCACAGATATGTAACCTCTAATTGTCGCCATTCGTCCTTGTAACGCTCAGCTAAGAGGGTTTGGCGTGTCTGTTCAATATGCGGTATCTTGTTATAGGCCGATGGACATGCTTCGAGGATCTCCGCATTTGTCATCCCATCGCGGATCATCTGCATAATCTGCTCAGCTTGCAGTTCTCTGCTTGACCTATCCGGGGGAAGTTCGCCCCATTCTTCAAAGGTTTCCGGGATATTCGTTTCATGCTTGGCATCGTCAAGCCATTTTCCCTCTTTGCGGACATAATCCCGGTTTTCCATATTGTTGCCTTTCACAACATCGATATGTGCGCCATAGAATCGTTTGAGTATTGTTTCAAACATGACGCAGTTTTTGAACACCACATATATATGGGTATGCGGCGTTCCCTTCTCTCCTACTTCGTCACACATACACCAATATCGCACCCCAGAGAACTCGGAGAGGATAGCGCGTAGGCGTTCATGGGAAAAGCCATTGTCAATGGGATTGTTGATGGTTAATAGGTATTTGCGAGTGCTAGGGTTACGGGGCATTTTGACTCCTTTCATAAATCGTGGTACAAGTGTACGCAAAAAACACGATTGCAAAGGGTAATACTATCCCTTTGCAATCGCTGTCGAAATCCACTTGCATTTTGAGCAAAATGCCATTATAATAACATAGTTGGATTACGACAGTAATCGAACGGGGGTCACCAACACATCTTCCGGCAAGTCGACTGTGTTGGTGGCCTTATCTTTTATGGATTGAACTTCTTTTCGCCCAAATCCTTAATTAAACTGAACCCTTCACCAGAGATGCGCTGTAATTCTTCCATGGGAATTGAAGAGACCATTTTCAGCAATTTCTCCGAATTCTCGATTGCGTCAAGCTGACGGACAATGAGTTGGAGACAAGCCGAAGCATCAGATGTAATGCCGTTTTTCTGTTTGTAGTTTTCTAGGCGTTCGTAAATGTTTTCCGGGATGGTTAGGTTGATTCTCTTGTTTGTTGTTGGCATAGTCGTCACCTCGTAACATAGTATACCACGGTGTTACACCGGGTGTCAAGCTGTAATTTATGAACTTATCGTGAACAAATACACCAAACGGTTATCGATACATTGCGCCGGGGGCGGTTCTTTGACAAGGTGCGCACGCACGCTAGTGCTTGTCGCGGCCGGAGTTGCCCGCATCGGTGCGTTTCTGCTCGACGATGGGTTGCAGGGGCTTGGCGCATCAACACAGTGCGTCAAGACCGCGCAGTCGGCTCTGTACCTCTTACGATACTGCGTTCCGTGCGCTCCCAACTTCGTTATGGTCATCGATACCTGGGTGCATCTATCCGGCGTGAGCAGTCTCCGAATAGCAACCGCCCCCGGTGCGAATCAAGTCCGCAACCGGGGGTGGTTTTGCTTGTTGTAACAGTCTGCTTATCTACCGCCATCTACCACTTTTCTACCACTTTTGGAAATAATGGGGTTTTCGTTTTGGTTTGTACGCGTTGAAATGTTGCATTTTGGGTGATTTTAGGGTACTAAATGCCGCTATTTGCACCTAAAAGATACGCAATGGAAAATCATCCGTGTGATTCGGGTCCAAGAGGCCTCGGGTTCGAATCCCGACACTCCGACCAAAAGAGAGAGGATAGCATCTGCTATCCTCTCTCTTTTCTGTTATGGTGAGGGATTCGAAAGGGCGGCACCAGTCCGCAGACTGGTGCAAAAATTGAGAGCTGGCGAGCAATTTTTAGCCCGTGGGAGAATCCATTGATTCACAGATGCATCCCGTAGGGATGTAGATGGAAATCAATAACTGGTAACAATCAAATCTCAAAACATCAATAATTAAAGCCAGCATAGCGTTTGCTATGCTGGCTCGTTCTTTACTGATTATACTTCGCAGCACACTGGGCACAAACTGACCGTGTACGCTGAACGCCGGAAATATTCACGCTAACATTTTGCAGAGGAACATCCACTGCGCCACACTGTACACAGCGGCCAACCTGAGCGCCGACAGGCGCGGCAACCGGTGCTGCGGGTGTCGGATGAACTTGCTGGACAGGAACGGGCTGAGGAGCGGGCTGTGCAGGCTGATAATATCCCTGAACATTGGCATATGTATTAGGCAGAGCCACAATCAACAAATAGCCAACAAAGCCAAGCCAAAAGGCAGTTGCCAGATACACCTGGCCGGTATAGCCCTTATCCACAGCAACCCGGAAAAACAGGCAAGCCAGCGCATAATTCAGGCTTACGATCAACTGCAAAATTATCTCGATGATGGCAACATAGATAATGATTTCCTCGTCAAAATGATCCATGCCCGCTACGACTAGAATAAAACCCAAAAAGAGCAGAATCCATCGTATTACAGTCACACTGGATGCAACCCCAGGTGCATATTTCTTAGCCACCTCAGGTGGCGAAAGCTTTGTAGGAGAATATGCCATAATTACACACTCGCTTTCAATTAGATTTATCCGGGAAATGTATTGGTAATCAAAATCATCCAAGGCAGCAGAAGCGAAAACAGGCTGACCATCCAAGGTGTCAGTGTCCGTTTCGATGCAAACATCAGCAAAAGGCAGATAGCCGTTACCAGCAGCGGCGCAAGCACCGCAACTTCACGGATGATTTCAAAGGAAAATTCCCCGTTACCCTGCAAACCAAACCCAACCAAGACCGGCAGCTTGATGAGATTGTAAATCGCAAACAAAACAGATGCAGCAGCCACAGGCGCAGCCAAGAATAGTTTCTTGAATTTCTTAACATAATTCCATACCGGCAAAGCTTTTTCGTAAAATTCTTTTGCCTTATCTATTGCGGGCTGCATTTTTTCGCAAAAAAGCTGCCATTGACTCTTAGGTCTACGATTCTGGTTCATACGCCACCTCCTGTGATCAGCATTTCTAAATTCTATCACATTTTACCCAAGGATTCAAGAGCGTTTATTCTCCCGATAGAGTACCGCCAATCCCTTGACCAGCAAATCCTTGTCATAAATCATTTCGTGCCGGCACATGGGCACGACAAATTTCGCAATACCGCCTGTCAGAATGACAGTCGTCTTATATCCCAGTTCCTCTTCCATACGCTGGATCATGCCGTCCAGCATACAGGCCGTACCAAGCATAATGCCGCTGCGCATACAATCCGTTGTATTCCGACCGATGGCTCGCTTAGGCTGATCCAGCTGTAAGCCGGGCAGCAAGGCTGTTCCGCCGGTCAACGCATCCAAAGAGATCTTGACACCGGGGCTGATGGAACCGCCGATCAAAGCGCCGCTCTTATCCAACACAACCATAGTAGTGGCTGTTCCCATATCAATGACGATCATGGGCGGCTTATGCTCCCGCAAAGCGGCAACGCTGCCCACTACAAGGTCCGCACCGGTCTGGGACGGATTATCTATGGCAATATTTAAGCCCGTTTTCAATCCCGGACCAACCACAAGAGCCTTTTTGCCGGTGAGCTTCATCAATGCCGTCTGAAATGTATTCAGTACCTGAGGAACGACGGAAGCGATGATGGAACCTTCAATTCCATCTTTGCTCACGTTATGAATGTCCAAAATGCTTTTCAAGTCGATGGAATATTCGTCCGAGGTTTTTGTTGCATCGGTACGAAGGCGCGCCTCAAAAAGGATATTCTCCCCTTCAACGCCGCCAATCACCACATTGGAGTTACCAATATCCACGACTAAAATCATACTGTTTCCTCCCAATCTTCCTCCCGTAAAATACGGCAGGAGACGATTTCTCCGTTTTCTGCTTCGATCAATCCTACTGTTCCGCCGGCATGGCCTCAGCTACCGGGATTGAGGATCCACATTCCGCTCTCAAACCGACAGTCCGGATTGTGGGTGTGACCGTAAAGGACTGCCTGTACATTCTCCGCCTTCGCATCACGCAGTAAGGCGAACAGGCCAGATTTAACCTTGTGATTTTGGCCGTGAGTCATGTAGAGCTTGACGCCGCAGACTTTATAGGACAGGACCTCTGCCACCGGGCGGTAAATCCGATATTTATCACAGTTACCCGGTACTTGATGAAACGGGATATGCATATTTTCTTCATGGATGGCTTCCCCGTCGTCAAAATGGTCACCCAAATGGATGATTGCATCCGGGCGAATCCCTTGCACTGCTGATCGCATGAGTCGCAAAGACGAATGGGAATCCGACATCACAAGAATCTTCATAGCCTTCTCCTGTGTACTTTTTTCTCAGTATAACACATCTGTGTGGAAATTTCCATCGCTATTTTCTGCGTGAGAGCACAATTTCTATCCACAGCGCATACAATATTATGAAAGATCATCTCAAGGAGGTCAAATTATGCCGAATTTTTCTGACCTGCCCATAGGAAAAATAAAAGAACTGTCCGCAAGTCCCCAAGGACAGGCGCTCCTATCCCAATTACAAAATCAAAAATCCAAGGAGTTGGAAGAAGCGGTCATGCAGGCACAGGCCGGCAATTTTGAACAGGTAAAGCGTTCTGTTACGGAATTTCTGCAAACACCGGCAGGACAGGAAATGATGCGACAGCTACGGGGGAATCGCGATGGATGAAATGGAAGCCAAACTGGGAGTGATCCTGAATAATCCGGACATGATGGCGCAGATCATGTCCATGGCCCAGCAATTCAGCGGTGGTCAGAGCGCACCTTCACCGCCGCCTCAGGAGCAGACGCCCGGTCTTCCCGACGGGATGGACATGGGGCTTCTGATGAAAATTGCCGGCATGGCCAACTCCGCCAACGTAGATAAGGATCAGCGCGCGCTGTTGCTGGCCCTGCGACCATATCTGACATCGGAGCGAATCGGAAAGCTGGAAAAAGCCATGCGTGCATCGAAGCTGGCAGGACTTGCTTCCGGTTTTCTCGGAAGTGGGATACTATCGAGAATCGGCAGGTGATCGCCAATGTATAATCGTTATATCCCCCAGCAGGACGGTACATACCAGAAAAACCGTATATCTACTCCCCCACCTCCGGTAGCTGTTACCCCATCACCGCCCCCATGTGATACGCCAAGGCCATCCCCACCGCCACCGGAGGGCGCATTTTCCTTCTTGAAGCAACTGATTCCTCAGAATTTGGACACCGGAGATCTGTTGATCATCATACTGCTTCTGCTCATGGCCGGCGATGGAAAGGAAGACAAAAACAGCTGGCTTTTAACCCTTGCATTGTATCTGTTCTTATAAAAAACTGCCCATGGAGGATTCCATGGGCAGTTTTCTCACTTAGCAACAAAACCGACTTTCTTGTATACCTTACGCAGGGTCTTTTCAGCAACGTAGGCAGCTTTCTCCGCACCGTTTTTGTAAACACTTTCCAGATAAGCCTTATCCTTCATCAAACGGCTGGCCTCCTCCCGGATGGGACGCAGTGTCTCAACCACCGCTTCGCCAACAGCCGGCTTGAATGCGCCGTAGCCCTTGCCCGCAAACTCAGATTCAATCTGTTCCAAGCTCTTTCCCGTGACCGCACCGTAAATGGTCATGAGGTTCGCTACGCCGGGCTTATTCTCCTTATCGTAACGGACGCAGTTCTCCGTATCGGAATCGGTAATGGCTCTCTTGAACTGCTTCATAATTACCTCAGGCGGATCCATCAGCAGAACACGACCGGTATCCTCATCCTCGGACTTGGACATCTTAGCGGTGGGGTTGGTCAGACTCATAACCCGTGCACCCATCTTGGGCACGAAGGGTTCCGGGATTTTGAATACATCACCGTAGATGCCGTTGAAGCGGCGAGCAATGGTATGGCACAGCTCCACATGCTGCTTCTGGTCCTCACCCACAGGTACGAGGTCGGGCTGGTACAGCAAAATGTCTGCTGCCATCAACGCAGGATACGTAAACAAACCGCCATTGATATTATCCGCATTCTTTGCAGACTTATCCTTGAATTGTGTCATGCGGCTCAGCTCACCGAACATAGCATAGCAATCCAAAATCCAGCCCAGTTCTGCATGCTGATGTACATGGCTCTGAATAAACAGGGTGTTCTTTTCAGGATCCAAGCCGCAAGCGATGTACTGTGCCAGCTGCTCCAAG
>JAZORJ010000175.1:0-2403 GCA_045656525.1 Faecousia sp.
AACTGCCTATGCCGCAGGCTTGGCGGCTGCTGATAAAATCCAGCATTGACAAATATCAGAAGATATACTAAAATACTTTGAGAAACCCAATGTAACTTGTTGGTATAGATATGTACGAAAAACTGGTTTCCTACGCAGCACAGCAGTTGGAATTGGATCCTGCCGAGATCACTCCCGACAGCAGTTTTGAAAGTTTGGGTATTGACTCTCTGGACATCGTAGAGATGATTATGGATCTGGAATCCGAGCTGGGCGTTGAATTGGATTTGGAAGATCAGAAGATCGCTACCTTTGGCGAACTGGCTGCCTTCATCGATTCCAAGGTCAACTAATCTAACCAAATAGCCTTGTTATGGCTGACCGGCTTATAACAAGGTCGCACTAATCGGGGAGATAGCGGTGCCCTGTTACCTGCAATCCGCTACAGCAGGGATGAATTCCCACACCCGGGCTTGTTTGCGTGCCGTCCGGCCATCGCAAGCGGTGTTGACGAACCGGTCTTGCGCAACGGAATCCCGTGAACCATGTCAGGTGGGGAACCAAGCAGCATTAAGCGGATCTTTCCGTGTGCCGCGGGGTTGCCGGTTCTGAGCTGGCTGCGTTGTTACCGGGCATACAGCAGGTTCAAATGTGGGTGTGCGATCTTGTTATGAGCCGGTTTCTATCTACATTCTGAAAGGAGGGGACGAAATGTCCGCCTATCAAGCGCTTTATCGTAAATACCGTCCCCAGACCTTTGACGACGTTTCCGGTCAATTGGCGGTGACGCAAACCTTAAAAACCCAGTTGATGACCGGGAAAATGAGCCACGCCTATTTGTTTACAGGCTCACGGGGTACCGGCAAGACCAGCTGCGCCAAGATCTTGGCCAAGGCGGTGAACTGCCTGAATCCTCAGGATGGCAATCCTTGTAACTGCTGCGAGGCTTGCCGCACCATTGATTCCGGCGCCTGTATGGATGTGCTGGAAATCGATGCCGCATCCAACAACGGCGTTGACAATGTGCGTGACCTGCGGGATGATGCCATCTATACGCCTTCTCAGGTGAAAATGCGTGTCTACATCATCGATGAGGTGCATATGCTATCCATTTCGGCCTTTAATGCACTTTTGAAGATCATCGAAGAGCCGCCGGAGCATCTGCTGTTCATTTTGGCTACCACGGAGCTGCACAAAGTGCCTGCCACCATTCTGTCCCGGTGTCAGCGGTTTTCCTTCCGTCGCATCAGTCAGGAGGATATCGCCCAGCGGCTGCAATATGTTGCCTATCAGGAGAACATCGATCTGGATGATTCTGCTGCTCGGGTGCTTGCCCGGATGGCAGATGGCGGTATGCGTGACGGCCTGAGTTTGCTGGACCAATGCGCATCGGCAACAGTTGGTGAGCTGACTGCGGAGCGGGTTTACGCCTGTCTGGGCATTGCCGGTGAGCGCAAGGCTGCCGAGATGATGGGCTATATAGCAGCGCACAATACCACCAAAGCTTTGGAGCTGCTGAATAAATTGTATTCTGATGGCAAAGAATTGGGCGCATTGCTGGACGAGCTTGCCTGCCTTGCGCGCGATCTTCTGATTATGAAGACTGCCCCCAATGCCGGTCTGGCCATGCTTTCCGGTGTTGCCACAGATGCAGAAGCAGCAACCTTAGCCAAGCAGTTATCAAGCGGTGAATTGGTGCAGATTATGGAGCAGCTGGAAATTACCATGGCTGGCTTCACTCGCAGCGCCAGCCGGCGTATGGATGCAGAATTGTGTCTGATCCGCCTGTGCCAACCGGAATTGCAACTGGATGCGCAGAGTCTAAACGCCAGACTGACCCGTATGGAGGAGCAGCTGAAAAGCGGAAGTTTTGTCGCTGCTGCACCTCAGCGGATACAGGACGAGCCGGAGGAAGAGCGTCCGCCCATGCCTGACGATGCAGATGCTCCGCCGATACAGGATGAACCTGTGGTGCAGCCGATTGCAGACAATACCCCAATGGGTTTTTGGGCGGAATTGGTTGCTGCGATCCGTCAGGAGATGAAACCGCCCTTGGTAGGCTTCTTCACAACCGGAGAAAATGCTACGGTACAGGGCATACTTCAAGGCAATCAGGTTGTCTTGCGGTGCAATAACAAATTTATTCTGGATATGGTCAATAAGCCGGATGTTTTGGCGATGGTGGCTCGGAAAGCCTCTGCGGTTTTGAACAAACCCGTAACTGCCAGAGCAGAAGATGCATCCGCGAAAGCCCAATCCGGTGGCAAGATGGAGCGGCTGATGGATTTCGGTCGTGCCCACAGCGATATTGTGAATATTAAGAACAACTAAGGAGTTAATTATGGCAAAGAATAATTTCCGGGGTATGCCCGGTGGAATGAACCAGATGGCGATGATGAAGCAGGCTCAGAAGATGCAGCAGGA
>JAZORJ010000176.1:0-11532 GCA_045656525.1 Faecousia sp.
TCAATAAAACTGGCGGCAGAGGGGTCGGCAATGACCCCCGTGATGGGTCGGTCCCCGGCCAGTTTGGAAAGAGCCGCCGCATACTCCTCATCGGTCATCTGCCGATGCTTGGCACGGGAGTCGAAATAAAATTCCTTCACCCGATACCACACGCCCCTTTGCAGTCCCCACAATCCCATGGATGTGGGATTCACCGTTCCGTAGTCGCAGGAGATGTACCATTTTTCAAAATCCCCGGGGGGAACGGGCTTGACCATATCCGGCTCGAAGAAATCGTATACCCGGCCTTCTGCCTGCGCCCATTGCCCCAGTACAAACCGACGGTAAAACACCCCGGAGTACAGCCGTTCGTACCGATTTCGGATGGCCTCCGTCAAGGACGGATTATCCTCCATGGTAAAGTGCAAACGCAGACAGTTCCGCTTCTCCGCATCCACGATCCATTCCTTGTAAAACCAGTGGCTTGGCCCGGCGGGATTGCAGTTGAACCAAAGCCGACTTCCCTCCACAGAGCACCGGGCGCAGGCCTGCTCCACGAAGGATTTGGGCATCAACGCCACCTCATCCAACAAAACCCCGGCAAATGTAATGCCCTGAATCAGACTTGCCGAGCTTTCGTCCCGTCCGCCGAAGATGTAAAACTGATTTTCGTGGCCTTGGAATGTCACCGTCACCAAGTTTTCCGTCCGTTTTTCCTTCCAGGATGCCCCCATTCCCGAGAGCCGGGGCAAAATCTCCGAAAGCACATTTCGCCGCAAGGAGGAAATGGTCTTTCCACATACGCCAAACCGCTGCCCGTCAAAGCAGGTCATGGCCCAAAGGAAAAAGGATAGCCCCATGGCCAGCGTCTTTCCCGACCGCACCGCACCGTCGCAGACGATTGCCTCCCGGTCAAAGTGAGGATTGCCCGGAACCCACCAAGACAGCACGGTTTTCTGCTTTTTTGAAAACGCCCGGTATTTCATGCCTGATCCCCATCCCCCTGCATGGCCTGTAAAAAGGATTCCAGATCCGTGCCGCTGCTTTGCGCCAATACTGCCAACTGCTCTAACGCCCGAAGCCTGTCCACCAACCGTACTTCCAATGTACCCTTGTCGTTGCGTTTCAGCTCCGTCAGCAGGCTCAGATCCAGTCCGTCCAATTTGGCATCGCCATCCAGCACCAGACGCACACAGTCGTTGGCCTTGCCGAATGCCAGCTCCGCCAAACGCCTTGCCACATCCTCCCGGGTCAGCGTCCCGGAACGGATGCGTTTTTGTAGTTCCTTGTCTCCCTTTTTTGCCTCCATAGCGTCCCTCCCTTTCAACCAAGCAGGCAGAAAAAAAGAAAGTTGCACCCGAAGATGCAACTTTCAAAAACACAATTTATGTCATTGCGAGGAACCCCGAAGGGGTGACGTGCCAATCTCCCGGTATCCGCTCCCTCGCGGTGACACTATAAAAGTATAAAACCCTCCCAAACGAGAGGGTTCAATCTCACTTCATAAATTTCTCAATCGCCTGACACAAATCTTCAATGGCGGCCTCATCCCCGGCTGCCACCGCATCCACCATGCAGTGACGCATATGATCCTGCAAAATCACCTTGCCGGTGTTCTCCAAAGCGGAGCGCACCGCTGCCAGCTGAATCAGCACATCGGAGCAGTCATAACCTTCTTCCACCATCCGTTTCACCTTTTCCAGATGGCCGATAGCCCGGGCCAGACGGTTGATCACCGCTTTTTGGTTTTCGTGAACATGGCCATGCTCATGGGCGATGCCATGGGCGTGCATGTAAGCGTGGTCGTGTTCGTGATGATGGTCACTCATAAATGTGCCCCCCTTCGTCTTTCTTTGGCATTATACTCCAAAAAAACAGCTTGCGCAAGCCTACCCGGGGGATATTTGTAAAAAGTTTTGACGAAAAGCCACTTTTCTGCTATAATACTTCGTTAGAAACTATGATTTTATCCCCACGGGAGGAAATATCCATGAGAATGAGAAGAATGCGCAATTTAGAGCCCCGTATGGCCGCCTGCGAAGCCTATCGCATTGACGATGCCGCTGCCCATAAGGGCGCATGGCGCCAGCTGAAACCGGACTGCACTGCCCTTTGGGTGGAAGTGGGCTGCGGCAAGGGAAAATTTACCGCAGAAACCGCCGCCGCCAATCCCGATGTTTTGCTGATTGCCGTGGAACGCTGTCGGGAAGCGGTTGTTGTCGCTATGGAAAAGGCGAAGGCAATGGGTCTGACGAATGTGTTTTACATCGATATGGATGTGGAAAAAATTGAGGAAATTTTTGCCGGCAGCGAGATTGACCGGCTGTTCATCAACTTCCCCGACCCCTGGCCCCGGAAGAAGAATGCTAAACGCCGCCTGACCTACCGTACATTCTTGGACAAATATTGCCGCGTAGTGAAGGAAAACGGCGAAATCCACTACAAAACCGACAATGCTCCGCTGTTTGAATTCTCGGTGGAGGAGTTTGCCGCCTGCGGCTTGGAAGTCAAGAACTTGACCCGGAATCTCCACGAAAACGGCATCGTGGGCATCATGACCGGCTACGAAGAAAAGTTCTATGCCTTGGGTACCCCTATCAACCGCTGTGAAGTCATCTGCAAGCCCTTTGTCCTTCCCCCGGTGGAAAAGAAACAAGCGGAGGAAGAAGTATGACCACCTATCACGCAGGTGCTTGCGATGTTGCCGTCATCGGCGCAGGCCATGCCGGCATCGAAGCGGCCTTAGCCGCGGCCCGGCTTGGGTGCAAGACCATCCTGTTTACCATCAACATGGACGCAGTAGCCAATCTGCCCTGTAACCCTGCCATCGGCGGCACAGGCAAGGGCCACCTCGTCCGGGAACTGGATGCACTGGGCGGTGAAATGGCCGTGGCGGCTGACAAAGCCTGTATCCAGTACCGGATGCTCAACCGGGGCAAAGGCCCGGCTGTCCATTCTTTGCGCGCCCAAGCCGATCGCAGAAAATACCAACAAGTCATGAAGCACACGCTGGAATTGCAGGAAGGCCTGCAATTGAAACAGGCGCAGATTACCGCTGTTTTGACAGAAAACGGTGTAGTGACCGGCGTGCAAACCCAACTGGGCGCAATCTACACCGCCAAAGCGGTCATTATCGCCACCGGCACTTATTTGGATAGCACCATCATCACAGGCGAATCCATCATTCCCTCCGGCCCGGACGGCATGCACCCCTCTGTTGGCCTTGCGGACAATTTGCGGGAATTAGGTCTTCCTCTGCGCCGATTCAAAACCGGTACACCGCCCCGCATCAACCGCCGCAGTGTGGACTTTTCCAAAATGGAAATCCAGCCCGGCGACGATATTCCCGAACCCTTTTCCTTCCGCACCGAAACGGCCGTGAATAATACCGCCGTGTGCTACCTGACCTACACCAACGAGCGCACCCACGAAATTATCCGTGCCAATTTCCACCGCAGTCCCATGTTTGATGGCACCATCTCCGGTGTGGGCCCCCGTTACTGCCCCAGCATCGAAACAAAAATCGACCGTTTCGCTGACAAGCCCCGGCACCAATTGTTCATTGAACCCTGCGGTCTGGACACCGAGGAACTGTATATCCAAGGCTTTTCTTCCAGTTTGCCCGAAGATGTGCAACTGGATATGATGCACACCATCCCCGGTCTGGAAAACGCAGAAATGATGCGCCCGGCCTATGCCATCGAATACGAATGCATTGACCCCACAGCCCTGCTTCCCACCTTGGAAACCAAGGCCGTTTCCGGTCTGTATGGCGCAGGTCAGTTCAACGGCTCCTCCGGCTATGAGGAAGCTGCCGTGCAGGGTTTGGTAGCCGGTATCAACGCTGCGCTGAAAATTCAGGGGAAGGCACCCTTTGTCCTGACTCGGGAGAGCAGCTACATCGGAACACTCATTGACGATTTGGTCACCAAGGGCACAAATGAGCCCTACCGGATCATGACCAGCCGTTCGGAATATCGCCTGCTTCACCGGCAAGACAATGCCGACCAACGCCTGACCCATATGGGTGCCGCCATTGGCCTTGTGCCCCCGGAGCGCCTTGCGCAGGTGGAAGAAAAGTACGAAGCCGTCCGCCGGGAAGTCCGTCGCTTGGAAAGCAACGGCATTCCTGCAAGCGAAGCACTGAACGAAATGCTTGTCGCCCGGGAGACCGCCCCCGTTGCCAATTCTGCCAGACTGGCTGACTTGCTCCGCCGTCCGCAGGTGAGCTACGCTGACCTTGCACCTTTCGACACAGATCGCCCGGACCTTCCCGAGGCTATCACAAACGAAGTGGAAATCCAAGTGAAATACGCCGGTTATCTGGAACGCCAGCAACGGCAGGTTGAAGAATTCCGCAAGGAGGAATCCCGGCTTTTGCCGCCGGATATCAACTATGAAGCCATCACCGGCCTGCGTCTGGAAGCCCGGCAAAAACTGGCGGAAATCCGCCCCCTGTCCATCGGACAGGCCGGCCGTATCTCCGGTGTCAGCCCCTCGGACATCGCCGTTCTTTTGATTTATCTGGAACAACAATAATGATACCCGCCTGTCGGTTCGACAGGCGGGTCTTGTTATTTCACAATGGAGGCCTTGTATTCCCGGGGCGTCATATGGGCATAGGCTTTAAAGCACTTGGAGAAGTACTGGGGATTGTCGAAATGAAGCAGGTCGGAAATCTGGGTGAAATTATACTTGCCCTCCCGGATGAGCCGCCGGGCTTCTTTTATTTTCAGCCCATTATAATACTTGATGATGCCGCTTTTTCGGTACAGAGAAAACAGCTGCTTGACCGCACTCTCACTTTTGCCCACATGCCGTGCTACATCCGCAACGGTAATCTTACCATATATATTCCCGTGGAGAAAATCCAAGATTTCCTTGACATTGTAAGGCACATCCACGCCGTCGATCACATAGCTCTGCCGCATGGATTTGGTAACAACATCCGTGTGGCGGTACAGCTTGATTAAAAAAATCTCCAACAGATTTTTCACCATCTGACTGCCCCCAAAGGGGATAGAATCCAGCCGAATCATCCTTTGCAGCAGAGGATTTTTAGGATCTTCCAGCTGATAGCAGGCCAGTCCCTCATCAAACAACATGGAGAGGATCCCTTTTTCCTCCGTGTTCAGCCGAAAAATTTTGCCTTCAAAGTATTTCATGGCCCGACTGCGGCATTTGAAGGTGATGATGCTGACATTGGGGGCAACCGTATTGTTGCCGGAAAGATTGTGAAATTCATTGGGCTTGTGAAAGGTCATTTCCCCACTTTTGAGGATAAAGCGGTTCGTATCTGCGGTGCAGAGCATTTCCCCCTTGTCAATGTACACCATTTCCCAAAAATCGTGGCTTTCCCCATCGTAGAAAAAATTCTTGGACAGTTCCATGTAGAAAAGCGTGATGATTTCCTCAATGTGAAAGATCCGCTCAAATCCAAAACCTGTAAAATTATCTTCCATGTCCACACCTCGCTGTCTGATTTTATAAGTATTATAGCCGATTTCACACTCCATTGCAACCCATATCCAATTATAATTGAAATAGAATCAAAGCAAAAGGAGGACAATATGTATACTGTTTTAGTAATTTCCTGCCGTCCGGATGATATGGAGATAGCATGCGCCGGCACACTTCTCAAATGCAAGGCCCGCGGTGACCGGGTTGTCATTTGCCACCTGTCCAGCGGCAACTTGGGTCATGTGATCATCCCCCCGGATGAGCTGACCGAAATGCGAGCAAAGGAGGCAGAGCGCTCCGCTGAAATGGCCGGCTTCGAGATCATCCACAGCCGATTTGATGATCTTGAAATCTACGACAACAACAAAGAGGCTCGTGACAAGGTGGTGGATGTGATCAAGTCCGTAAATCCCGACTTCATCATCACCCATGATCCTGACGACTATATGCCCGACCACACAGCAGTATCCCGCTTGGCATTCGATGCCAGCTTTACCGCCACCTTGCCGAATTACCACACGAATGTCCCGGGCGCAGCCCGTTTGGTGCCCATTTATTACATGGACACCTTGGCCGGTGTCAATTTCAATCCCACAGAATATGTGGATGTCACCGATTACATTGATAAGAAGCTGGAAATGCTGGAATGCCACGAATCTCAGGTGGTTTGGATGCGCGATCATGACGGCATCGACTTCCCGGATATGGTCAAAACCTGTTCCCGGTATCGTGGCTATCAGTGTGGCGCAGATTACGCCGAGGGCTTCCGTCAATGTCAAGTGTACTTAAAGGGCACAACCAAGCGTTTGTTGCCTTGATCAATAAAAGGAGGAAATAATTATGAACTTTAATTCTACCGTTAAGGGCTCTGCTCTGGAAGGTTTCTATCCCGCCGGTTGGGATTTCGACAAGATCGATGCCTGCATCGATGCTCCCGAAAACATCACTGTCCGTCAGGCCCACTGGAACGAGGGCTTCAACCCCGTAAAGTGTGACAGCTTGGGCGAATTTGAGACCTACATGGGTCACGAGATTGCCATGCAGATCCGCATTGCCAAGGAAAAGGGCGAAAAGATCGCTTTCATTCTGCCCGTTGGCCCCATGGGTATGTACAAATGGGTGGTCTACTTCTTGAAGGAGTGGAACATCGCCTGTGACCATGTCCATACCTTCAACATGGACGAGTGGGCAGATGCCGAGGGCAACACGCTGGCACCGGATAATTCCGGCGCATTCCAGTACGCCATGGAGCAGGCTTTGTTTAACCCCTTGGGCGAGCTGACCGTTCCCGCTTCCCAGAGAAACTTCGCCACCAAGGAAAACTTGCCCACCTATCCCGGCAAGATCGCTGCACTGAAAGCCGAGGGCGCAAAGCTGGTGCTGGTCTACGGCATCGGCAGAATGTGCCACATTGCCTTCTGGGAGCCCACCTTTGCCGCTGATTATGCAACCGCACAGGAGTGGGAGACTGCACCCTACCGCATTGCCGCCAAGATCCATCCTCTGACCGTGGAGCAGAACGCCCTGACTTCCTTCAAGTCCCGTACCACCTTGGTGCCTTGCAGAGCCAATACCATCGGCCCCGGCCTGTTCCTGCAAGCGGATTATGCCATCGGCGGTGCTGACGGCACTCTGGGCCGTGGCATGCAGTGGCAGGGTATGTCCCTGTGGATGACCCTGCGTTACGGCAAGACTCCGTGGATTACCTCTTCCTACATTCCCACCCTTCCCGGCCGTCTGTTCTTCCTGAAAGAGCTGGCAGGCCCGCTGGAAGCAGAATGCAACTAAGAATATGGACAACAAGAAAAGTATCGCTGTGGCGGGCACTGTGATCGTTGACCGCATCAATGAGATCTCCGCCTACCCCAAAAGCGGTGAGCTGACCCAAATTCTGGGCGTCCAAAAGGCCATCGGAGGCTGCGTGCCCAATGTAGCGCTGGATCTGAAAAAGATCTGCCCTGCGCTCCCGGTGCGGGTGTTTGGTCGTGTAGGTGAGGATGAGGATGGCGAATTTGTCCGCAATACCCTGACTGAGGGCGGTCTGGATGTGTCCGGACTTCTCACAGATCCCGATGCCCCTACCAGCTTCACCGAGGTCATGAGTGTGACCGGTGGCCAGCGAACCTTCTTCACCTATTCCGGTGCCAGCGCAGCCTTTGGCGCAGAAGATGTGGACTTTGGCGACGATCTGCCGGAAATTCTCCATTTGGGTTACTTCCTGCTTTTGCAGAAAGTAGACGATGGCGACGGTTTGCAGATTCTAAAAAACGCCAAAGCACAGGGCATCCGCACATCCATCGACATGGTAAGCGAAAACTCAGACCGATACGATTTGGTCAAGCCATGTCTGCCCTATACTGACTATCTCATTATCAATGAGATGGAAGCCGGTATGCTCACAGGTATCGAGCCCACCAACACCAATTTGCCGAAAATTGCGCAGGCATTGAAAGAGATGGGTGTTCGGGAAAAGGTGATCATTCACAAGCCGGACTGCGCAGTGTGCCTCAGTGATGCCGGCTTGACGGTACTCCCGTCCTATGCCTTGCCCAATGGCTATATCAAAGGTACCACCGGTGCCGGAGATGCCTTCTGCGCAGGCGCACTGTACGGCATTTATGAGGACTGGTCGGATGAACAGATCCTTTCCTTTGCATCCGGTGCGGCGGTGATGGCGCTGGGCAGCGCCGATGCCACCAGCGGCTTGGTGCCGGAGCAAAAAATCAAGGAGTTTTGCAGTCAATTTTCCAGACAGAATGTAACGGTATAAAGGAGAAAACTATGCAACAGGCAGTTATGTACGGCGGCGGTAATATCGGCCGTGGTTTCATCGGTGCAACATTCAGCCAAGCGGGGTATGCCGTTACCTTTGTGGATGTGGCGCAGCCGGTGGTTCAGGCGTTGCAGGAGAAAAACACCTATCCGGTGCGCTATGTTTCCAATGCAGGCCACAAAGATGTGTGGATTCAAAATGTGACTGCTGTAAACGGAAACAACACAGAAGAGGTGGCTCGGTGTATTGCAGACTGCGACATCATGGCAACAGCCGTAGGTGTCCGGGTGCTGCCTTGGATCGTACCCAATATCGTGGCCGGCCTGCGCCTTCGCTGGGCAGAACAAAAAGCTCCGCTGAATATCATTATCTGCGAGAATCTGATGAATGCCAACCATGTACTGGAAGGCATGATCAAAGAAAAGCTAACCGAAGAAGAATGCGCCCTGTTTGATAAAACCGTTGGCTTGGTGGAAGCATCCATCGGCCGGATGGTGCCTGTGCAGACAGAGCAAATGAAAGACGGCGAACCCTTGCGGGTGTGCGTAGAGGAATATGGCTTTTTGCCCGTGGACAAGGATGCCTTTAAAGGAGAAATCCCCCCGATTTCCAATCTGGTACCCTATTCTCCCTTTGATTTCTATCTGAAACGCAAGCTGTACATTCACAATATGGGTCATGCCACCTGCGCCTACTTAGGGGATATTTTGGGCCTTGATTATATTTATCAGTCCATTGATGTGGCGGATGTGTACCTCCTTGTGAAAAATGCCATGCTGGAAAGCGCGCAAGCGCTGTCTGCCCAGTATGACGCACCCATGAAGCCCCTGATGGATCATATTGATGATCTGCTGAGTCGCTTCACCAATGCCGCATTGGGGGATACCTGTCAGCGAGTGGGCGGTGATCCTGCCAGAAAGCTGAGCCCGGAGGACCGACTGATCGGCGCAGGCAAGCTGGCTTTGCAGCAGGGGATCACACCCTGTTATATTGCCGTGGGTGCCGCCGCAGGTGTGCGCCGGTATTTGACAGAAAACGGCAAAGACCAAACCATGGAAAATGCCGTACAGGTTTTGCAGGAGGTTTCCGGACTGGACAGCAAAGATGTGCTGGCACAGATGATCTTTGCCAATTATCAGTTGTTGCTGGATGGAACGGATATGGAGCAGCTGCGCAGAGCTGCCGCATGTATTAAGGCGGATAGCCTGAAAAATACCATTTAACAATAAAAAACAGGGACGCATGGCGTCCCTGTTTTTGTTCTCAATAATGCTTTTTCATTTCTTCCTTGGCACGGGCCAGTTCTTCCCGCAGCTCCCGTGCGCTCATCCGCAGCACACCGGAGCGCAGCGCACCCAGCTGCACCAAAGAGTCGGAGGTAGCCACCCGCAGGTTGTAGTTGGTGCCGATCTGCGCCACCAGACTTTCTATATAGCAGTCCCCGGTCTCGTTTTCCTTGGTGTAGACCACTTGGATGTTGTGATGCTGAAGCTTCTCACCCGGATTTCCCTTGACCTTGTAGCCGTCAAAAACCACCACAACCCGGCTTTTGCGGAATCCGGCGTAGTCGCTAAGCCGATCACATAACTGTTTCCGGGCGTTTTCCAGATCGTCCTTGGCAATGGCCGCCAGATCATCCCATGCGAAGATGATATTGTATCCATCCACAATGAGATACTGCTGTTTCAGCGGCTTGATGCTGCGCAAGGAATCCGATTCGCTCCGCTGTGACGGGCGATACAGCACAGTGGTTTGATCGCCGAATTCCCGACGCATAATGGCTTCCAGCTCCCGATCATCCAGAGAAAGATTTTTCTGAATGACTTGGGGTTCTTTTTTTGCCTGCAAACAGCTTTCCAGATGCATGTAGTTTGCTACCTCATGCCACTTTACCGTAAAGCCTGCGCCGTGGGCACAGAAAACGGAATCCGGGGTATTTTCCAGATCCGCCTCGGGATCATAACCCAGTTCCTCCACCACAGCTTCGGCGTTGTGACAGGGTTTGTAGCCGTCCAGCGTAAGTTGAAGCCGACCAAGACCTTGGGTATAAGATGCCAGCTGATCCGGATAGTCCCCAAATTCAGAGGCAGGCACGATTCCTTTCAAAATCGAGAAATCCCCTACACTCTGTGGGGCGTCAAATTCGCCGTACATAGCACGGATATCTGTAATTGCTCGGCCAATCTGGGGCGTGGGAACCGTCAGCACAAAGCTGTAATAAGGCTCCAAAAGCACGGATTTCGCCTGCATCAGTCCCTGCCGGATGGCCCGGTAAGTGGCCTGACGGAAATCTCCGCCCTCGGTGTGTTTCAGATGCGCCCGTCCGCTGACCAACGAAATTTTCATATCTGTAATCGGCGCACCGGTCAGAACCCCACGATGGACCTTTTCCTGCATGTGGGACATAACCAGCTTCTGATATACCAGATCAAAACTATCGGAAGAACAGGCGGAAGCAAATTCCAATCCAGATCCCGGGGACAGAGGCTCCAAAAGCAGATGAACCTCGGAATAGTGGCGCAAAGGCTCATAATGGCCCACGCCCTCCACAGTGTTTGCAATGGTTTCTTTGTAAAAGATTCGCCCGGCATCCAAGGAGATATCCAGATCAAACCGCTCTTTGACCAAGCTTCGGAAGATTTCCAGCTGTACCTTACCCATGATGCGAATAAAAATCTTGCTGTTTTCGCAAATCAGCCGAAGAGTAGGATCCTCTTCCTCCAATTGCCGAAGCAGCGGCAGGGTAGCCGCAGCATCCGCCCCCTTGGGCAGAAGGATTTGATAGGACATAATGGGTTCCAAGACGGGAAAGAAGCTTTCTGTTTCTGCCCCCAATCCCTGCCCGGCATAAGTGGCACTCAATCCGGTCACAGCAGCCAGTTGGCCGGCATAAAGCCGTTCCGTTGCGGTAAATTTCTCGCCGGAGTACATCCGCAATTGTACAGCTTTTTCTTCCAAGATGTCACCATTTTGGTTTACATAACTTATAGGAGACCGAACACCCAACGACCCGCCGGTGATTTTCAGCCAAGTAAGCCGGTTTCCTTGGGGATCCCGGGAAATTTTGTATACCCGAGCGCCAAAGACGGATGGCCGTTCCGGACGGGGCAGATATACATCCAAGGTTTCTAAAAGGGTATCAATGCCGTCCATACGCAGAGCAGAACCGAAAATACAGGGGAAAAGCTTGCGTTTTGCAACCAGTCCCCGGATATCCTCCCGGGAAAGCTCCCCGGATTGCAAATATTGCTCCAATAATTTTTCGTCGCACATGGCAGCGTTTTCGCAGATGCTATCCGCATCACCGCCAAAATCCACAC
>JAZORJ010000177.1:0-5399 GCA_045656525.1 Faecousia sp.
CTTTGCTCCGTAAGCGGCCATGAGCATCCGCCGCTCCATACTCATCGTGTCCGGCATGACAATGGTCATGGGATATCCCTTTGCAGCCGCAATGGCGCACAGACCAATGCCGGTATTGCCAGAGGTTGCTTCAATAATTTGCGTACCGGGCGTTAATAGACCCTGCTTTTCGGCATCCTCAATCATATATAGTGCCACCCGATCCTTCGAAGAACCGCCGGGGTTTTTGCCCTCGATTTTGCACAAAACGGTACAAAATTCGTTTTCGTATCGTAGTAAGGGAGTGTTTCCTATCAAATTTATGGCAGAAGAATGGATATTCATAAAAAATCTCCTTTCAAAATGAACAAAAAGGTGCTATACTGATTATTATGATAAGGATGAGGAGTGATGGATATGCAGCAATTAACCGATGCAATCCGGGAGGATTACCACAAACAGCGCCTGATGGACACGATCCAATGGGAACGTTTTCCGGATCGCAATGCAGTTAACAATATTTTGGCCCAACTCCACGAAATGGTATTCTTCCAAATGGCAGAAACCAAACTGGATGAGAAAATTCCCAAGGTCTACGCAGACTTGTACAGTCAGTTGGCTAAGGTGTGCCCCAAGGATCAGGTAGACAGCCTGTGCAAAGCGTTTTTGAACCGTATCCCCGCGGTGCGGGCCATGGTGGAAACAGATCTGCAAGCAGCCTTTGAGGGTGACCCGGCAGCCACCGGCTACGATGAGATCGTACTGGCCTATCCGGGTATTTATGCCATTACGGTTTATCGACTTGCGCATGAATTGTATCAGCTGGGTGTGCCGCTGATTCCCCGTATCATGACGGAGAGCGCCCACAGCAGGACGGGTATTGATATTCACCCCGGTGCGACCATCGGCTCCCACTTCTTCATTGACCATGGTACGGGCATCGTCATCGGTCAGACCACCATCATTGGTGACCATGTAAAGCTCTACCAAGGTGTGACCTTAGGTGGCCTTTCCACTCGTGGCGGTCAGAGCCTGTCGGGTGCGAAGCGGCATCCTACGATTGAGGACAATGTGACCATCTATGCCGGCGCAACCATTTTGGGCGGCGAGACGGTGATCGGAAAGGGAAGTGTCATCGGCGCAAACGCCTTTGTGACCCGTTCCATTCCGGCCAATACCACAGTCATTATGAAATCCCCGGAGCTGCTTTTGCGCAGCCGGGAAGAGTTGTGATCCATTATAACAACAAGCCCAATTGATGTCAAGAAAGCTATGCTGAATTAATATGCACCCCAAAAGTTAGACACTTTTGGGGTGCATATCAGTTTATAGGCTCACGGCTTCAATTTAGAACAAGTAGTAGAACGTTCTTTACAGTACCCGACGGGCACCCAGATAGAGCGGACTCCAATATGCGCCGAACAGCTCGGCAATGACAACGCCTCTTGTGGTGCCGGAGTGGATGAACATGCCATCTCCGATATAAATACCCACATGGGAAACGCCCTTGCCGCTGGTATTGAAGAACACCAGATCACCGGGTTGCAGGTTGGATTTAGAGACCTTGCGAGTCAACTCATAGTACTGAGAACTGCTGGTTCTCGGAATGCTGATACCATTTTCGTTGTACACATACTGCACAAAACCGCTGCAATCAAAGCCCTTGGGAGTCGTGCCGCCCCACAGATAGGGAACACCGATGTATTTTTTCGCGGTAGAAACGATCTTAGATGTCATGCCGGGGCCGGTGGAACCGTTCAGCGCCTCGACACTGGGCTTGATGCCGGTGGAGACACCGCCCCGGAAAAACAGAGGGGATTCGGAAGAATCCTTGTTCTCATAGGGAATCTCAGAAAGGTCTACATAGTCGCTGCGGATATAGCCGATATGGTCACCGAAGATGACCTTAAACCACTGATTGTTGATACCAATGATGTACGCCTTGTCGCCCTTATATGCAGAAGTGAGGATGGGATATCCGGTGCCGGGGCCGCTGCGAACCTTTACATTGTTGCCGTTGATACTGCCGTAGCCGAGCTCGCCGTCTTCCCGGGTTGTGTAGCGCAGGTAATCCTGATGCATGTAACCGATTTGCAAATTGTAATTAACTTTATACCAGCTTCCGGACTTGCCCAGAACCACAGCCACATCGTCGCCGGGTGCATAATCCAATGTTTCGCTGCTGCTGGATGCCTCAGCACGAAGCCGCAGAGAGGAAGCGGTTACAAATCCGATTCCGTTTTTTAAATGTCGGTCAGCGGCGCTTGCCGTGGGTGCGGTAACGCCGATAAAAAGAAAAAATGCCAGCACAAGGCTGGCAATACGATGAATACGCTTCATACGTTGCCCTCCGTCTTACGAGAAATGTTATTTGCCTGCCAGAGCACGCTCAAGCCAAACACAGCCAAAATCCAACGCTGTGTACAGACCGTCCTTTTCGCCCTTCTTTACGATCCGATCGCGGCTCTTTGCTGCGGGATCAGTAAGCTGGAGCTGAACAGATACCTTGGTAGCCACATCCAGATCGCCGACCTTCTTGGTCTCCAAAATCTGAAGCATGATGATGTGGGAATCTGCCATGGATCCGTAGTAGATCAAATTATCTTTCCGCATCAGCGGATGACCTTTGTAGGTCAGAACTTTTTCATCTGCCATTGGGGTTCCTCCTGTTCAAGATGATGAGATTGTAACACTTTGTAACCAAAATGTCAACACTTTGATAACTATTTCAAGTAATTACCAGTTATCGGGGGTGGATTTTGTAAGACGGAGGGGAGTATGAAGTTGTTTTATTTGCAAAACAAGAGGCTTTTGCCGTGGCAAAAGCCTCTTGGCGTTGGATTAGGCGAGATACTGCCGAACCAGTTCCTGCAACAATTCGTCCCGATCCAGCTTACAGATCATGCTGCGGGCGTTGTTGTAGTTCGTGATATAGGTGGGATCTACCGTCAGCAAATAGCCGACGATCTGGTTAACAGGATTGTAACCCTTTTCCTGTAAGGCGTCGAATACCGTGCGCAGGATCCGGCGCATATTGTCCCTGTCATCGCAGGGGACTGTGAATTTCAGTGTGCTTTGGTCCGTCATGTTTTCGACCTCCTGATTGTGATAGTGGTATTATATCCCAAAAATGGCCACCTGTAAAGGCCTGTCCGCAAATTTTTTGTGAACAGATGTTTTAACGAAGAATTGCGCCAAGCTTTTCGCTCAGTGCAGCCAGCACTTTGGACATAACGCCCTCGGAATCCGTATCGGTCAGAGTGCGGTCGTCCGCCCGCAGCTCCAAGGAGAAAGCCATGCTCTTCTTGCCCTCAGGGATAACGGTGCCCCGGTAAATATCGAAGAGCTTGACACCACGCAGCAGCTTGCCGGCAGATGCGGTGATCACATCGGTCACATCCGCAACGGTGACAGCCTCATCGCAGAGGAAACTCAGGTCACGGTTAACGGAAGGATACTTGGGCAGGGGCGTGTAGGTTGCATCGGGAAGACGCAGGTCAAAGAGCTTGGTGAAATTGATTTCAGTGCAGTAAATATCGCCGTCAATATCGTAATTCTGCGCAACCAGAGGATGCACCTGACCGATGAAGCCCACATCCACACCGTCAATGGTCACCTTAGCGCAGCGGCCGGGGTGATAGGAAGGATTGTCTTTCACGGCGGTGTAGTTAGCCTTCCTGATGCGCAGGCCCTTGAAAATAGCTTCCAGTTCGCCTTTCAGGGTGAAGAAGGTTTCGTTAATACCATAGGAGCCCAGAACCAGCATTTTGGGTTCTTGGGGCAGAGTCTGGCCCTCCACGGGCAGATAGATCTTAGCCATTTCGTAGAGCTTTGCGGACTTGTTGTGATATGCGCTGTTTCTTGCCAAAATGTCCAGCATGGAGGGCAGGGCGATGGTACGCATAATGGAAGTATCTTCACCCAGAGGGTTCTGGATGCGCATTGCGTTGCGCAGGCAGCTGTCTTGGGGCAGACGAATCTGATCAAAGATTGTGGGGGACACAAAGGAGTAGGTGATGATCTCGTTGAAGCCCAAGCTGCGGCAAATGCTGCCGGCCTTGCTTTCTAAGAGCATCATATCCGAATAGCCGCCCTGAGTTGCCATTTTCAGTTCGGTGGTGGGGATTTCATTGTAACCAAAGGAGCGGCCAACTTCCTCAGCGATATCCGCCATATGAACGAGGTCGGGACGGAAAGAGGGAACAAGAATGTCGTCGCCATCAACGGAGATTTCCAAATTGTTCAGGTACTTGACCATATCCTCACGGGAAATATCGGTACCCAGCAGGTTATTGATTTTCTGGGGTTCCAGCTTGACGGTTCTTGCTTCGGGAACATAGTTCAGCACATCGATAATGCCGTCCATGACATCACCGCAGCCCAGCATTTCCACCAGTTCACAGGCACGCTCCACAGCAGGAACAGTCATCATGGGGTCAATGTTTTTCTCAAACTTGCCGGAAGCATCGGTACGCATACCCAGAGCCAGTGCAGTCTGACGGATGGAAGTGCCATTGAAGTTAGCAGATTCAAAGACAACCGTGGTGGTGTCGTCCATGATTTCGGAGTTCTCACCGCCCATGATACCGGCAAGGCCGATGGCGCGCTCGTCGTCGGCAATGACCAGCATACCGGCTTTCAGATTACGAACATTGCCGTCCAGCGTGGTCAGAGTTTCGCCCTCAGTCGCCTCACGGACAACAATCTTGCCGGAGGAAACATAGCGGTAGTCAAAGGCGTGCATGGGCTGGCCGTATTCCAGCATCACATAGTTGGTGATGTCAACGATGTTATTGATGGGGCGCACGCCATTGGCGCGCAGACGCTGACGCAGCCACTTGGGGGACGGGCCAATCTTTACATTGGTGACCATACGGGAAGTGTAGCGGTTGCACAGCTCGGTGGCAGGCACTTCCACATCCAGCTTCTCATAGATAGAACCGGCATCGCTGCCCTTGACCACAGGCTCATGGTGCTTCATTTCCATACCGAAGGCGGCAGCGGACTCTCTTGCCAGGCCGATGATGGAGTAGCAATCGGGGCGGTTGTTGGTGATCTCAAATTCCACAACGGTGTCGTCGTTGCCGATGACCAGGTTGATGTCGTCACCGGGCTTGCAGTCCTCGTCATTCAGGATCCAGATGCCGTCAGCATAAGCGCCGGGCAGATCATTCTGGGTCAGACCCAGTTCTGCAAAGGAGCACAGCATACCGTTGGACTTGACGCCTCTCAGCTTGCCCTTGGTGATGTGAATGCCGCCGGGCAGGTAGGAATTGTGGAGGGCAGCAGGAACCAGGTCGCCCTCATGGACATTCTGAGCACCGGTGACGATCTGAACAGGCTCTTCACCGCCCACATCGATCTGGCAGACCCACATGTGGTCGGAATTTTCATGGCGGACAATGGAAACGACCTTGCCG
>JAZORJ010000178.1:0-3871 GCA_045656525.1 Faecousia sp.
GCGATATTACAGGGTATTCAGAACCTCGTTGATACGAGCCAAGGAACGATCCTTGCCCAGAATCTGCATCACAGTATACAGATCAGGGGAGTTGGTCTGGCCGGTTACAGCCTGACGGATAAAGGTGGACACATCCGCTACTGTGCCGGGGAAAGCGTCAGGATCAGCCTTATAGGCTTTCATATCTGTGGTGAATCCGATCTCCTCAGTAATGGCTTTCACCTTATCAAACCAAGCGGAGGCGTCGTCAGAGGGGTCATAGACAGCAATGAACTTTTCAAGAACCGTACGGATGACTGCCTTGTCAAACTTCTCGTCGAAAACGGGTTTTTGCAGGTATGCATCATAGAACAGACCCATGTAAGGCTTGGCTTCCTTCCAAACAGCGATGTCCTTACGGGGCTTCTTGCCGCCGCGGCCGATGGCCAGAATGGAGACTGCATAGTCTTTATCAGCAGACAGCTTTTCGGCAAAATCTGTATCAAATTCCTGCGCCCACTCCAAAAGCAGTGCGTAAACTTCCTCTGCGTTCATCTTGGAGATTACATTCTTGGAAACATCCGTCAGCTTTGCATAGTCAAACAGGTTGCCTGCGGGATTCAGCTTTTTAGGACTGAACTTGAATTCGGTTGCAGGAGCGTCGGGATTTGCCCGGCGCCAGTCCTCATAGTTGGAATTCAGCAGTGTCATAATATACTCATACACAGCCGCAACAGGGAAGCCCTCTGCCTTGTAGAAGGTCAGAGCCAGCTCAGGGTCTTTCCGTTTGGAGAGCTTGCGCTTGGATGCTCCGTCCATTTTCATCAGAGGTCCGATGTGGACATATTTAGGCAGTTTAAAGCCCAGTGCTTGGAACAGCTGGATATGGAAGGGCAGGGAGGGCAGCCATTCGTCACCACGGACTACATGTGTGGTGCGCATGAGGTGGTCGTCCACAGCATGGGCAAAATGGTAGGTGGGGATGCCGTCGGACTTCAAAAGCACATGGTCCACATCATTTTCGGTGATGGTGAGCTTACCCTTGACCACGTCGTCAAACTTAAACTGATTTTCAATAGAACCGGTGCTGCGGAAGCGCAGAACCCAAGGATTGCCTGCGTCCAGTTGTGCCTGAATATCTTCCATCGAGCGGTCACGCCACATAGCGTATTTGCCGTAGTAGCCGGTGGTTTCCTTGTTGGCTTCTTGTTTCTCGCGCATAGCAGCCAATTCGTCCTCGGTACAGAAGCAAGGGTATGCTTTGCCCTCGGATACCAGCTTCTTGGCGTAGACATGGTAGATGGATGCTCTCTGGCGCTGACGGTAAGGGCCGTAATTGCCTGCATCGCCGTCAATGGTGGCACCCTCGTCAAAGTGGATACCGTAGTGCTTCAAGGTATTGATCAGCACTTCCACTGCGCCGGGAACCTCACGCTTTGCGTCGGTATCTTCCACACGCAGGAACAGCACACCACCGCTCTGGTGGGCCATCCGCTCGGAGGTCAGACCCTGCACCAGATTGCCCAGATGGACAAAGCCGGTGGGTGAGGGGGCCATACGGGTAATGACAGCGCCCTCGGGAGCGTTACGGGCCGGGAAGCGTTCCTCTAACATTTCGGGTGTATCCGTTACATTGGGAAACAGGAGATCTGCAAGCTTTTGATAATCCATATAAGTTACCTCATTTGTTCATATTATCTAGCACAAACTGGATGAATATATTGGGTGCAACATCCAGTATATCTTCATTTACGGTCATCTTGCCGTTATGCAGGGGTGCGCAATTACCGTCGACAGGCATTGCACCGATCCAGAACATGGCGCTGGGTTTGTGGAGTGTATAGAAGGAAAAGTCCTCAGCGGTCATGGTCAAGGGCATTTCCTGCACCATTTCGCGTCCAATAATCTTTTCTGCGGCATCAATCAGAAGATTGGAAACCTCAGAATCGTTGATCAGAACCGGATAGTGTTTCGCGGTCTCCACTACCGCACTGCCGCCCATATCCTTGGCGACGCTCTCTGCGATCTGTTCGATCCGCTTGTAAATATAGGCGTCCAGCTCGTTTTTGTGGGTTCGGATGGTGCCATGCATCATCACTTGATCACAGACGACATTGTTGGCATGACCACCGTGGAACTCCCCGATGCCGATGATAACGGGAACAAAGGGATTCAATTCTCTTGCGCGCATGATCTGAATATCAGAATAAATGCGCACGGCCATTGCGATGGCATCCACACCTTCATGGGGTTTTGCTACATGGCAGGACTTTCCTGTGAGGTGGATGCGGAAGCCGTGACTGCCGGCACTTTGACAGGTTTTGTTCAGATAAAAAACGCCACTGGGCTTGTCCGGATAGACATGGCAGCCAATTACCATATCTACTTGCTCCATCAGGCCGTCCTCACAAATTCCCTTGGCGCCGCCGGGGCCTTCCTCTGCGGACTGGAAGATAAACTTCACGCAGCATTGGATGTCCTTTTCCATTTCCTTTAACTTCTTTGCTGTACCAAGAAGCATAGCTGTGTGGCAATCGTGGCCGCAAGCGTGCATTTTTCCGGGGTGAGTGGAAGTGAAGGGAAGGCCGGTTTGTTCTTCTACCGGCAAGGCGTCCATGTCTGCACGGATTGCGATGGTTTTGTTGCCAACACCTTCGTTCAAGGTGGCTACAATACAGGATGTTCCGTATTGCTCCGTATAAGGTAGACCTATGTCTTCCAGCTCCTTGCGGACAACTGCTAAGGTCTTGGGAAGATCAAAGCCGATTTCCGGGATTTGATGCAATTGACGGCGTACACGGATGATATATTGTTTATCTGCTTTCATAAACAACCCTCACTGCACAAAGTTGCATTCATTATAGCACAGATAGTTAGATAATGTCAATTTCTCGTTGCGTTTTTCGGCCGGATGTGCTAGAATACAAGAAATCATTGGAATGAGGCGAGGATTATGGAAGAAATCGTTGCAAAGAAAAGAATGTTATCCGGCATTAAGCCCTCCGGAGATATGACCTTGGGCTCTTATTTGGGTGCAGTTAAAAACTGGGCAGAACGGGCAGATCAGTACGACTGCTACTATTTCATGGCAGACCTGCACGCCATCACCGTGCGTCAAAATCCTGCTGATCTGCGCCGTCGCACGCTAGAGCAGCTGGCACAGTACATCGCCTGTGGCCTGGATCCCGAAAAGAACACCCTGTTCATCCAGAGCCATGTCCATCAGCACGCAGAGCTTGGTTGGATACTGGACTGCTACAGCATGTTCGGCGAACTGAGCCGCATGACCCAGTTCAAGGATAAGTCTGCCAAGAATGCTGACAACATCAATGCTGGCCTGTTTACTTACCCCAGCTTGATGGCTGCGGATATTCTGCTCTACCAGCCCGACCTGGTGCCTGTTGGCGAAGACCAGAAGCAGCATGTGGAGCTGACCCATACCATTGCTCGCCGCTTCAACGGCATCTACGGCGATGTGTTCAAGATCCCTGAGCCTTTCATTCCCAAGGTTGGCGCCCGTGTTATGAGCCTGACCAACCCTGCTGCCAAGATGTCCAAGTCTGAGAATGAGGATACCGGCAGAGTTCTGCTGATGGATGATCCTGCGTTCATTATGAAGCAGTTCAAGCGGGCCATTACCGATTCCGATACGGAAAACTGTGTCCGCTATGATAAGGAAAACAAACCCGGCGTTGCCAACCTGATGACCATCTACTCTGCCGTTACCGGCAAGACCTTCGAGGAAATCGAAACAGAGTTCGCAGGTCAGGGTTACGGCAAGTTCAAGCCCGTTGTTGGCGATGCTGTTATTGAGCATCTGCGTCCCATTCGGGAAGAGGCCAGCCGCCTGCTGAAGGATAAGGCATACCTGGAAGGCGTGTACCGTGACGGT
>JAZORJ010000179.1:0-9898 GCA_045656525.1 Faecousia sp.
GATACCCAGCTTGGCGATCAGCGCACGGTAACGGTTGATGTCCTTCTTTGCCAGATAGTCCAGCAGGTTGCGGCGCTTACCAACCATCATCAGCAGACCACGACGGGAGTGGTTGTCGTGCTTGTGCACACGCAGGTGATCGGTCAGCTCGTTGATGCGAGCGGTCAGGATAGCGACCTGAACTTCGGGAGAACCGGTATCGCCTTCGTGGGTTGCGTTTTCCAGGATAACCTGAGTCTTCTTTTCTTTCAGAATCATGATGTTTACCACCTTTTTTAAATTTACCTCACGCCAAGTAGCGGGTCGGTGTCTTCCCGAAACTGAGCTGTGGGCATAGAAATATCGTCTGGCCATAGCCAGCCCGGATATCTTATCACAAGTTTTCCCAAAAGTAAAGGGAAATTTTCACAAAATACAAAATTTTTATGCAATGTTTTCCCGTAGGCGGCTTGATTGAGAGGAAATGTAGGGGCGACTATCAGTCGCCCGCGGGCGGCAGGTTGCCGCCCCTACGATTTTGAGCTGATAGAAGTTGAGAAGTTTTTTCGGCATCCTTCTGAATTTGGGCTTTCAGCCCGTCCAAGTCGGAAAATTTCTGCTCCGGGCGGAGGAATTTGTGGAATTCCAAGGTGATTTCCTTACCGTACAGGTCGCCGTCAAAGTCCAATATCCAAGGCTCGACGGTCACATTCTGTCCGTTCACCGTGGGGCGTGTGCCCACATTGGTCACGGCCAGATAGTAGCGGCCATCCAGCCATACTTTGCAGGCATAAACGCCGAAAGCCGGTGTCAGCAGTTCCCCCGGCAGAGAAAGATTCGCCGTAGGGATACCTATGGTACGGCCCAATTTTTGTCCGCCGACCACCTTCCCTGATAAGATATGGGGATGTCTGAGCATGGTCGTGGCGTTATCCACATCGCCTTTTTCCAAAAGGGCACGAATCCGGGTAGAAGAAATCTTCTCTCCGTCCACTGTTTGTTCCGGTACGATGATACAGGCAAGACCCTTTGCGTCGGCAAAGGCGGCCAGTTTTTCTGCATTTCCCTCGCCGTTTTTGCCGAAACGGAAATCGTAACCGCAGACGAAGCCAATAGCACCATTGTTAATCAGCATTTCCAAAAATGCAGTCCATGACATGGAGAGGGTTTGCTTGTCGGTTTTCAGCACCAGCACTTCCTCCATACCGAACTGACGCAAAAGCATTTCCCGATCCTGTACGGTGTTCAACATATTCGGTTGTGTGTTTTGTAAAAGCACGCTGGGCGGTAAGTCAAAGGTGACGGCACAGGCAGCTGCATTCTGCGCTTCCGCCAACCGGCGGCAGGCATGCAAAAGCGTCTGATGTCCCAAATGCACCCCGTCAAAAAAACCCAAGGCAAATATTTTTTTCTGTTTCATAGTTCTCCTAAACGCCTTCCCCTGGGGGAAGGCTTTAAACCTCAAAAAAGCTTTTGACGGTTGACATAACTCCGTCATTCACCCGGCTGAGGGCGAGGAAATCGCCGTTTTGGCCGTAGACCCGGTAGGTACCGTCATCCAACGCAATGGAAAAAGAATTGCCGTTGCGGCAACGCTGTTCCTGCTTGACCGTCAGGGTAATGGCCGGGTGATTGCGGAACATGGAATCCACCGGGCGTAAATACTTTTCGGAATTTTCCGTTTCCAGAAGCTCCGCCAACGGCACAGCTTCGGCAATGGCATATTCCCCGGCCTGCACCCGGCGCAGGGCTTCCATACAGCCGCCGCAGCCCAAGGCTGCGCCCATATCCTTGCACAGGGTGCGGATATAGGTGCCCTTGGAGCAATGAATGCGCAATCTTGCCGTCTGCCCGGAAAATTCCAGACAGGTCAGCTCGAAAATCTCAATTTCCCGAGGCTTGCGCTCCACTTCCTTGCCCTGTCTAGCCAAGTCGTACAATTTCTTGCCGTCCACCTTGATGGCGGAGTACATAGGCGGAATTTGCTGGATCTTCCCCCGGAATTGGGGAAGTACATCCAAAAATTCCTGCTCCGAAACGCAGACCTCCCGTTCTTCCAAGACTGTACCTGTGATGTCCTCTGTATCCGTGGTCACGCCCAGACGCAGGGTCGCTTCATAAATTTTCTCCGCATGCTCAAAAAACTCCACGCCCCGGGTGGCTCGTCCCACGAAAACCGGCAAGACACCGGTAGCCATGGGATCCAGCGTGCCGCCGTGTCCGATACGACGGGTCTGAAACACCCCCCGCAATTTGGCGGTGACATCCTGACTTGTCCAATTTTGCGGTTTGTCTACAATTACGATTCCGTTCATGAAATCTACCTCAATTAAAATCTTTCCGCCAGCTGTTCAAAGAAGTCCGCGCCTTTTACCAGCACTTCCTCATCAAAATTAAAATCGTCGGCGTGCAGGGCAGGCGTATCTCCCGTTCCCAAGAAGAAGAACAGCCCGGGCAGGGACTTCTGATACCAAGAGAAGTCCTCGGTGATCATGCTGGGTTTTTCCAGCTCCTCAAAGGAAACCGATTTGCGCACTTGGTCATACAGCTCCCCGGGATTCATGACAGCGGGATAGCCGTCATTCATATAAATATTCACCGTACAGCCGGTGCGTCGCTCCACTTCCTTGCCGATGGACACGATACCGGCCCGCAGCGTATAAAAAATATCATCCTGAAATGCCCGCAGGCTGCCTTCCAGCCGGGTATGGTCGGAAATGGCATTGCACACATTTCCGCTTGTCAGCTTGCCGAATTTCAGCAGACGGAATACATTCTTGGGCAGAGCCGCCTCCATGGCCATCACCCGGGTGTAGAAATTCACGCCGGCAGCCATGGCGTCGACGCCCTCCTCCGCCTTGGCGATATGGGCGCTTTTGCCCAAAATATCCACCTGCACCTCGCAGGAACGGCTCATCATTTCATTGCGGCGGCTGAACACCTGTCCGGCAGTCAGGCCGGGCCACAGGTGCAGGCCGAAAATCGCTTTGACCTTATATTCCTTGAAAACACCCGTTGCGCACAGATCCTTTGCGCCGCCGGTGGTCTCCTCCGCCGGCTGAAACACCAGCAGAACATTGTGGGGCAGTTGCTTCTTTTCCTGCAACCGTCTGGCCAGTTCCAACAAAATAGCCATATGGCCGTCGTGGCCGCAGGCGTGCATTTTTCCAACATGCTCCGACGCAAAGGCCAGCTTTGTATTCTCCCGAATGGGCAGCGCATCTGCATCCGAACGGAAGGCGATGGCATCCTTACAGCCAAAGTCAAAATAGGCGCAAAGTGCCCCGGACATAGGCGAAAAAACCCGGCAGTTCAGCTTTTCCAGATTCTCCTGTAAATAGGCCATGGTCTTGGGCAAATCCCGATCCAGTTCCGGGATTTTGTGCAAGGCGCGACGATCCGCTGTAATTTGCATAAGGATACCTCCATTATACCCTCCCCCGGGGGGAGGGTGGATTTCAATTTGGCGCAAGGCAAATTGAAAGACGGGTGAGGAACGGCGGCAGAACAAAGTCTGGCATATGCCTATCCGTTTCTGGCAACTACAGGTTACCACCCGCATTCCTCATCCGGCCTCGCTTTGCTCGGCCACCTTCCCCCCGGGGGAAGGCTTTTTTATTGTACCCTATTTTCAAGGGAGTGTCAATTGTGGCATATCTTCCCTTTGCCAGCATAGGTTAGTGTGAGGTGATCGATTATGGGGGAGAACCAAATGCAGATGCCCCATCGGCTGACGCTGAACGAACGGCGGCAGCTGTCCATGACCGGGGTGTCGGAAGTGGTAAGTTTTGAGGATACTGCTGTGGTGCTGCGCACCGAATTGGGGACACTGGTGATCCAAGGGCAGGAGCTGCAACTGAAAACCCTCTCGCTGGACGGAGGGCAAGTGGTGGTGGAGGGTTCTGTGGCGGCTCTGCACTATGAGCAAACCCGTACTCCCGGCGGCTGGCTGCGCCGGCTGTTGGGATGACGACCCCGGCCATCGCCGCCGGGCGATATCTATGGGGTCTGGCATTGGGGACGCTTTTGGGCGTACTGTACGGCTTTCTGCGTCCCCTTGGCCGTCGAAAACGGGGACTGGCGGATTTGCTCTTTGTGCTGGGCGCGTTCCCTGTATGGGTTTATTTCAGCTTTGCCGTGTGTCAAGGAGATCTGGGGCTGGGTTATTTATCCAGCCTTTTTCTGGGAGGATTTCTGTTTGAATGCACCCTCGGACGGCTTTTGCGCCCGGTTTTTATGTGGATTTGGGCGCCGGTATGGGGATTTTTCCGTGTTTTGCAAAAATTTTTCAAAAAAATAACCTTATTTTTGAAAAAAATATTTGCATATGGCAAAAAAATATGTACAATTAAGATGAGGAAAATTGTGCATACAGGAGGACAGGACCATGGACATTCGCCAAATGGCCCGCCAGTTCAAGCTGGTGGTCAAACGCAGCTCCCGAACAACCAAAATCGCCGTCTGCGCAGCCGTCGCGCTGTCCGTCGTCACCATGCTGGTGCTCCACGCCGCCACGTTGGATGCCCGGGAACAGGCCGAGCATTGGCGTCAGCAGGCGCAGCAGTTGGAACAGGAGAACGACCGTCTCCAATCCCAGATCGATAACCTCGGCACCGCCGAGGGCGTTGGGCAGATTGCGCAGGACGAGCTTGGTCTGGTGCCCCCTGATACCATTATTATTCAACCGGAAAATTGATTTGGAGGAAGCAAAACAAACTATGGAGTTAACCGTCGGCGCAATTTTAGAGGGTAAAATCAAAACGATCACAAACTTCGGTGCCTTTGTGGCTCTGCCGGAGAACAAAACCGGCATGATACATATTTCTGAGGTAGCCAATTCCTATGTCAGCGACATTCGCCAGCATTTGACTGAGGGTCAGGATGTCAAGGTCGTGGTCATCGGTCTGGAAAACGGCAAGGTGAACCTGTCCATCAAGCGGTTGGAGGCAAAGCCTCAGCGGGAGAATTTCACGCCCCGCAGCAGCGCACCGGTACACCGTCCTGTCCGGGCCGCCGCACCCACACCGCCCCCGGCTCCCAAGACTGCGGATCAGCTGTTCGAGGAAAAGCTGAAAGCATTCATGACAGAATCCGACAGCAAGATCTCCGGCATCCGTGCCGAGCATCGCACCAAGAGCAGAAGAAGATAATATTTTACCGGTGCCTTGCGGCTCCGGTTTTTTCTCTTGTCTTTTCCGTAAAAAATGATACAATAAAGAAAAAGACCAAAGGAGTACATTTATGGACGCACAAAGCATCATTGAATATATCCGCACCTCTGAAAAGAAGACCCCCGTGAAGGTTTATGTTTGGGAGAAAACGCCTGTTGCTTTCCCGGGCTGTCAGGAATTCCCCGCCGGAGAAAACTGCAAAATCGTCTTTGGCGACTGGAAGGATATCGCCCCCGTGCTGGAAAGCAACGAATTTGCCCATCTGGAAATTGAAAACAACTGCCGCAATTCCGCAATTCCCATGTTGGATATGAAGAACATTCCCGCCCGTATTGAGCCGGGTGCCATCATTCGGGAGCAGGTGGAAATCGGTAAAAACGCCGTCATTATGATGGGCGCAGTCATTAACATCGGCGCCATCATCGGCGATGGCACCATGATTGACATGGGTGCTATCTTGGGCGGCCGTGCCACCGTGGGCAAAAACTGCCATGTGGGTGCCGGTGCCGTGCTGGCCGGTGTCATCGAGCCGGCTTCCGCCACCCCGGTCATCGTGGAAGATAATGTGCTTATCGGCGCAAACGCCGTGGTGATTGAGGGCTGCCGCATCGGCGAAAATGCCGTAGTCGCTGCCGGTGCTGTGGTAGTTTCCGATGTCCCGGCCAATTCCGTCGTGGCAGGCTGCCCCGCCCGGGTCATTAAGATGAAGGACGAAAAAACCGCCGCCAAGACTGCGCTGGTGGACGCGCTGAGAGAGCTGTAATATGAAGCATGTTGTCATTACCGGAGGAAGTCGGGGAATCGGTGCGGCAGCAGTTGAGCTGTTCGCCGCCAAGGGTTACCGGGTCACCTTCCTCTACGAAAAAGACCATACAGCCGCAGAAAAAGTGGCAAAAAGCACCGGCGCAGCTGCCATCTGCTGTGATGTGGCTGACGGCGAAGCCGTAAAAAAGGCCTTTGCAGAAATTGGGGATGTGGACATTCTCATCTGCAATGCCGGCATCTGCTGGACGGGACTTCTGAATTCCATGCTGGAAAAGGACTGGGATCGGATCTTCGCTGTAAATGTCAAGGGCATTTATCACTGCGTCAATGCCGCTATGCCGTCTTTTCTCAAAAAACAGGCCGGCTCCATTGTCACCGTTTCTTCCATGTGGGGGCAGGTGGGTGCATCCTGCGAGGCGGCTTACTCTGCCACCAAGGGTGCGGTGATTGCCCTGACCCAAGCTCTTGCCAAGGAACTGGGGCCCAGTGGCATCCGGGTCAACTGCGTAGCACCGGGCGTCATTCTGACGGATATGTGTGCCAATGTAGAACCGGAAATTCTGGAAAGCATGGCTTCCGAAACCCCCGTGGGCCACAACGGAACACCCATGGATGTGGCCAAGGCCATGGAATATCTAGCCAATGCGGAATTCGTCACCGGACAGGTGCTTTCCGTCAACGGCGGTTATGTAGTCTAATGCACAATGTAACGAATATGTCATTGCGAGGAGCGTCAGCAGACGCGACGTGGCAATCTCCCGGTACAATCTTTGAAAGCTTTCCGCAGTTTGATGGATTGAAGCAGGAGATTCCCACGGCCCGTTGGGCCTCGGAATGACATGTAATATAGCATTGCACAACTGGAGGAAAAAATATGAAAATTGCGATTGCTTGCGACCACGGCGCATTGGCGCTGAAAAATACTTTGATTGCCCATCTGACCCAGCAGGGTCATGAAGTTGTGAACTTCGGCACAGATACCTTGGATTCCTGTGATTATCCGGATTTTGCCGCCAAGGCCGCACAGGCTGTTGCCGACGGCGAATGCGAAAAGGGCATCGTCCTTTGCACCACCGGTATCGGTGTATCCATCACCGCCAACAAGGTAAAGGGCATCCGCTGTGCATTGCTTTCCGATGTCCTCAGCGCCCGTATGACCCGGGAGCATAACGATACCAATGTGATGGCCATGGGTGCCGGTATCGTGGGAGAGAAGCTGGCCATGGAAATTGCGGATATCTGGCTGGGTACTCCGTTCTCCGGTGATGCACGGCATCAGCGCAGAATCGACAAGGTTATGGCTTTGGAAAAATAAGAAGAGCACACGGCAGTGCCGTGGGCTTTGTAACACCCCGAGTATTCCCGGAATGAAATTTATGAATTATTCTGACAGAAATTTGCTTGCCAGCGTGCGGAACTTTTGCCATGTCTGGCCGTCGCAATCCGCCTGCACCAGCAGCGGCCGACTATGATCCAGACTCACCATGCCGATGAAGCTTTTGCCGTTGACCTGCTGGATCTCATTGCCAACCAGAACGGCAAAGGGCTGAACGGTAGCGAGGGCGATAAACTCCTGCACGTCCTGAAAGGAACGAAGGTTAATATGAAAATTTTGCATTCACGCTGCTCCTGCTGTACAAAGTCAAGTTTTTGATGTATAATCGCAACAGTGCAGATTATAGCAAAATGCGAATCTGATTTCAATTCGCATTTTTGGTGGATATTCTCAAAAAATCGTAAGTAAAATTGGTGGAAATCACAATGAAATTTGCTTTTTACACCCTCGGGTGCAAGACAAATCAATACGAAACCCAAGCCATGGAACAGCTTTTGGTCTCCCACGGCCACGAAATCGGCACATTTGACGAAAAGTGCGACGGTTACATTATCAACACCTGCTCCGTTACTGCCGTGGCAGACAAAAAGAACCGGGCGGTCATTCGTCGCTGCCGCAAGGAAAATCCCGATGCCGTCATTGGCGTGTGCGGTTGTTACACCCAGCACGATGCCGATGCCGTCCGCGCCCTTGGCGTGGATGTACTGGGCGGAAGCGGCGGCCGGGAGGAATTCGTGAACATGATGCTGTCCGCAGCGCAGGAAAAAGCACATCTGGAATCTCTGGATAACGCTCTGCGCCGCCGGGAATTTGAAATTCTCCCCGCCGGTGGATTGGACGGCCGTACCCGGGCCATGCTGAAAGTGCAGGACGGCTGCGTGAACTTCTGCTCTTACTGTATCATACCTTATACCCGTGGGCCGGTACGTTCCGCACCGCTGGAACTGGTAGTCAGTCAGGCAAAGGAGCTGGCGGAAAAGGGTTATAAGGAAATTGTCATCACCGGCATTGAGATCGCCGGCTGGGGCACGGATTTGCCCGGCAAGCCCCCCATGAGCCAAATGCTGGCGGCTGTCTGCGCCGCCGTACCGAAGCTGCGAATTCGTTTAGGAAGCTTGGAACCTCGGGTCATCACGGAGGAATTTTGTCAGGAAATGGTGCAATACCCCAATCTTTGTCCCCAATTCCATCTTTCCATGCAATCCGGCTGCGATTCCGTTCTCTCCCGGATGAAGCGGAAATATGACACCGCCCGGTATTACGAAAGCGTGAGGCTTTTGCGGAAATTTTTCCCCGGCTGCGCCATCACCACGGATATGATTGTGGCCTTTCCCGGTGAAACCGAAGAAGAATTCGGAGAAAGTCTGGCGTTTATCCGGAAGTGCGCCTTTGCGGATATGCACATTTTCCCCTATTCCCGTCGCCCGGGAACCCCGGCGGACAAAATGCCCGGCCAGCTGGGCAACGCTACCAAGGAAGACCGCAGCAAAAGAGCCATTGCCATTGCGGAAGAAATGAATCTTGCCTACCGAAACGCTTTGGTGGGAACGGTTCAGGAAGTGCTGTTTGAAGAAACTGTGGACGGCTTCGACACCGGCCACACGCCCAATTATATGAAGGTGTATGTCCCGTCCACCGGGCGGCATAATGAAGTCGTATCGGTAAAAATTACCGAGATTTACGCCGATGGCTTGCTGGGGATTGTGGATTAAACAGCATATCTGTCGTAATTCATATGTCATTGCGAGGAACCCCGAAGGGGTGACGTGGCAATCTCCCGGTACGCAGTATGTTTTTGCACGCGGTATCGGTGAACTGTACCAGGAGATTCCCACGGCCCGTTGGGCCTCGGAATGACATTGCTGACGGATGGTACAAGTTTGAAACCTCCGAAATTGTCAATCATTCCAATCCAAAACGATAAAAAAATACTTATTTTGTGCAAAACAAATACTTTACAATATTGGCAAATTGTTGTATAATAACGTCGTATGGGGTCAAAACCCCACAACATCATATATCATACTGCAATGCAGTAATTTTTGAATGGAGGAATTTCCAATGTCCGTTAAAGTTGCTATCAATGGTTTTGGCCGTATCGGCCGTCTGGCTTTCCGTCAGATGTTCGGCGCCGAGGGTTTTGAGGTTGTCGCTATCAACGACCTGACTTCCCCCGCTATGCTGGCTCACCTGCTGAAGTATGACTCCACTCAGGGTGCTTACGCTGCTCCCTTCGGTGCTCACACTGTGGAAGCCGGTGAAGACAACATCGTTGTCGACGGCAAGAAGATCACCATCTACGCTAAGGCAAACGCTGCTGAGCTGCCCTGGGGCGAGCTGGATGTAGACGTCGTGCTGGAATGCACCGGTTTCTACACTTCCAAGGCTAAGGCACAGGCTCACATCGACGCCGGTGCCAAGAAGGTCGTTATCTCCGCTCCCGCCGGCAATGACCTGCCCACCATCGTTTACAACGTCAACCACAACACCCTGACCAAGGAAGACCACATCATCTCCGCTGCTTCCTGCACCACCAACTGCCTGGCTCCCATGGCTAAGGCTCTGCACGAGCTGGCTGGCATCGAGGCTGGTATCATGTGCACCATCCACGCTTACACCGGCGACCAGATGATTCTGGACGGTCCCC
>JAZORJ010000180.1:0-7528 GCA_045656525.1 Faecousia sp.
GTGGGCTCCGTGGTGGGTTCGGTGGTTACCGTGGGCGGCTGGGTGGTCTCAACGATGGGGACAGTGGTGGGCACTTCGGTGCTTTCTTCCAAAACGGCCCCAGAATTTTCCGTATCTGCCGCGGTACAGCCCCCGAGAACCAGAAGGCACAGAAGGATGGAGAAAAGTCGCTTCATGGTCTCACCCTTTTGCCCGCTTCCGGTTATAGATCTTGGCAAGGCCGCCTTCGCTGGTTTCACGGAAACGGTGGTCCAGGTTTACGCCGGTTTCCTTCATGGCACGGCAGACCATATCGTAGCTGATGTTCCGGGAGCCGGTGAGGAAATAGCTTAGATTGCAGGCATTCATGGCCCGGACAGCGGCGACGGCATTGCGCTCAATGCAGGGAATCTGCACCAGACCGCAGATGGGATCACAGGTCAGACCGAGGTGATGCTCCATAGCCACTTCTGCGGCATATTCCACCTGATCCAGACTCTGGTTGTAAAGCTCAGCCAATGCGGCGGCGGCCATGGAGCAGGCGGTACCGATCTCTGCCTGACAGCCGGCTTCCGCACCGGAGATGGATGCGTTGCGCTTGGTCAGATTACCGATGATACCGGCGGTCGCAAGACCCCGGATGATCTGCTCGTCCGTAAAGCCACGGGTGTCCTGTGCGTATTTCAGCACTGCCGGAACAACGCCGCAAGCGCCACAGGTAGGTGCGGTGACGATGGTCCCGTTATCCGCATTCTGCTCCGCCACCGCGTAGGCATAAGCGGCAATGCTTTGGAATTCCATCAGGCCGGGGTGCTTTTCTTCCGGCTCCTGCTCCAACAGGAACTTTGCTTTCCGCTGAACATTCAACCCACCGGGGAGTGTTCCCGTAGCGGACAAGCCGTCCGCAATGGACTGCTTCATGATCTGCCAGACTTCCATCAAAAAGTCCCAGATCTCCGGACCTTCGTTCAGCTCCACATACTCAGAGAGCTTACTGATATAACGCCACTTGCAGAAATCCGCAATCTCCGCAAAGGAGTGCTCGATGTAAACCTCCTCCGATTTTTCCTCTTTCTGCCCGGCGTAGCGGATGTCGCCGCCGCCAATGGATTCTACCCGCAGCTCGGCAATCACTTGTCCGCCCTTCATGGCGATCAGATCCATGGTATTCGGATGGCTGCCTGCCAAAGGCTCCTGAGAAAATACAATTTCAATGGGGTTCGGTGCCAACACCTCCCGCAGGACCCGGTCCGTACCGTGTCCCACGCCGGTTTTGCTGAGAGAACCATACAAAATTACACGGAATGCATCCGCATCCGGATTCTGCGCTTTAAACATTTTTGCGGCCCGTTCCGGTCCCATAGTGTGGGAGGAGGATGGGCCTTTTCCGACCTTGTAAATATCTCGGATGGATTTCATAAAAAACACCTCCGCTTTTGTTTCTATGATAAGTATAACAAATTTCTTCAAGAATTACAAGCCGCTTTCCGGGGATTTCAGGGATTCCAAACTGAGCTCTCCTGCCAGCTTAAAAAGGGCGTCTGAGAGTACCTGTTCCAACGGCAATCCTGCCGCATTGGCAATGTTGGCATAAAAGCGAATCACTTCCGGTTGCAGCGATAAAATGACAGGGATCATAGGAGACCTCCTCCACGGAGCAAAACTTTAAATCATCCTATGCAACCCTTGACATTGGTGCTATAATATATTGTAGCGAAGTTTGTAATGCGAGAGGATGAATTATTATGGCAAAAGATAAAAAGGTTGAACAGATTACCGACATGGAAGTGGATTTCGCCCAATGGTTCACAGACGTATGCACCAAGGCGCAGCTGATCGACTACTCCTCCATTAAGGGTGTGTTCATTTACCGTCCCTACGGCTATGCCATTTGGGAAAATATCCAGCATATTATGGACAAGATGTTCAAGGCTCAGGGCGTTGAAAACGTGTACATGCCCCTGTTGATTCCGGAAAGCCTTTTGCAGAAGGAAAAGGATCACGTAGAAGGTTTTGCTCCCGAGTGCGCATGGGTCACCCACGGCGGTGTCAACGAAACCGAGGAGCGCTATGCAATCCGTCCCACATCAGAAACCCTGTTCTGTGAGCATTTTGCCCATGTTTTGCAGTCCCATCGGGATCTGCCTATGAAGTATAATCAGTGGTGCAGCGTTCTGCGTTGGGAAAAGACTTCCCGTCCGTTCCTGCGGCACAGAGAATTTTTGTGGCAGGAAGGCCACACTATCCACGCCACCGCAGAAGAAGCCCAGCAGTTCACCGAGACCATGCTGAATGTCTATGCGGACTTCTGTGAAAATGTTCTTGCCATGCCCGTTACCAAGGGCCGCAAGACCGACAAGGAGAAGTTCAATGGTGCGGAAGCCACCTACACCATCGAGTGCATGATGCACGACCGCAAGGCTCTGCAAGCCGGCACATCCCACTATTTTGGCGACGGCTTTGCCAAGGCTTTTGAAATCGAGTTCACCGACAAGAATAACCAGAAGACCAATCCCCACGAGACTTCCTGGGGCGTGTCCACCCGTCTGATCGGCGGCATCATCATGACCCACGGCGATAACAACGGTCTGGTTCTGCCTCCTCTGGTGGCTCCGGTTCAGGTTGTCATTCTGCCCGTTGCCCAGCACAAGCCCGGCGTTCTGGAAGCCGCTGCGGAGCTGAAAAACCGTCTGATTGCTGCCGGCCTGCGAGTCAAGCTGGACGATTCCGACAACTCCATGGGCTGGAAGTGCGCAGAATACGAGATGAAGGGTGTGCCCGTACGTGTGGAATGCGGTCCTCGTGATCTGGAAAACGGCGAATGCGTCATTGTTCGTCGTACCGACCGTGAAAAGATCGTCGTAAAGCTGGAAAATCTGGAAGCCGCTGTTGCGGAGCAGTTGCAGGTTGTTCAGCAGCAGATGTACGACAAGGCTAAGAAGAACTTGGACGAGCACATCTACGAGGCCCACTCCATTGCGCAGGCCAAGGCTTTGCAGGAGCAAAACGGCGGCTACATCAAGACCATGTGGTGCGGCGAGCTGGACTGCGAGCTGGCCATGAAGGAAAAGGCCGGTATGTCCTCCCGGTGCATCCCCTTCGCTCAGGAAAAGCTGGGGGCAGTCTGCGCCTGCTGCGGCAAGCCCGCCGGCAAGATGGTTTACTGGGGCGTTGCATATTGATATCAAAAACGAAACAGGCTTGCACCGCAAGCCTGTTTTTTAAGGAGCAGGATATGAAAGATATTCTTACCCATATTATTGAAAACCGAACCCTTACCAAGCTGACCCTGAGCAAATGTGCCGACAGCACTGTTCTGCGCACCACAGGCCGGCTTTTTGCGCAAAAAGGCACACTGTATCTGGCTTTGGAAAGCTTCCTGTCCGACGGCAAGGCCGTACACAAAAACATCCCGGCGGATGCAGCTGTGGATGCGCTGTTGGCGCTGATACCCGGGCAGTATAAGCAGATGAACCTGACCACTACCGGCGGGGATTGCGAGGTCAAGGTTTCCAAAAAGGGAAAGGTAACGGTTATTGACCGCATTCGCCGGGAAAAGACGGAATCCGCCAATTTGGAACACAATCGGGAGAAGCAGTATATCCTCCCTGCCGACAAGCCGGTTGATTTTCTTGTCGCCCTTGGCGTGCAGGATGCGGACGGCCGCATTTTTGACAAAAAACGCTCGAAATTCCGTCAGATTAACCGTTTTTTGGAGATGGTAGCGGATATCGAGCATAACATTGCAGATCCTGAGGAATTGTACATTCTAGACCTTTGCTGTGGCAAAAGCTATCTGAGCTTTGCGGTATATTACTATTTCACCCAAATTCGTAACCGCAAGGTTGTCATGGACTGCGTGGATCTAAAACAGGATGTGATTGCGTTTTGCTCCCAGATTTCGGAAAAACTGCATTACACAGGCCTGCACTTTACCGCCGGCGATATTCGAGACTTCCCCATTCGCCGCACGCCGGACTTGACGGTTTCTCTGCATGCCTGCGATATTGCCACGGATATCGTGCTGGCTAAGGGCATTGATTCCGGTTCTAGGGTGATCCTGTCCACGCCCTGCTGCCACCATGAAATGATGCACCAATTAAAGCCTTCCGGAAATGAAACAGACCTTTTGTTGGAGCATTCCATCCTGAAACAGAAATTTGCGGACGCGGCAACGGATGCCCTGCGGTGCAAATTTTTGCAGATACACGGATATGATGTAAATGCTCTGGAACTGATCGACCCGGAAGAAACACCGAAAAATGTGCTGATCCGAGCCGTCAAACGCAGAAAAACCGACCCCGAGAAGATCGCCCAGTATAAGGAAGAATACCGGAAACTCTGCGACCTACTGGGCGTTCACCCCTTCTTGCAGGATGATTATTCCTAACCACAATCCATTGCCTATAAAAAGCCCGGGAGAAAAATTCTCCCGGGCTTTGTTATTTGATTAGCCGTAAGGTGTCTGGTTATCGCCCTGTTCCGGGGGGATGAAGTCATCGCCGGAAGTTGTAATAACATCCTCAACAGCGAATGTCAAAACTTCGACCTTGGGTGTCTCAAATATTTTCATAAAACTGTCTCCTTTCACTGATCGTTTCTATGCAGATAATTGTATGCAGAGTCCGAGAATGCCAGCATCTTTTCTGCCAGGGGGTAAATATCGGCATTTCGGGCGGTGTAGCTTTCCATGCTGTCCTGTACCGTCAGCACCTTGGTTCCGTCAGCCTTGTAGAACTCGATGGTCAGCAGGCAGCGGCCATCCGCAACCACGATCTCGTTCAAAACGAACTCATAGACACTGTTGTTTATCTTACCTTCCAGGCGGATGTTGTTTTTCTCCGTGCCGGTGTGATCGGTGTAGGACACCAGAGCGTAACAGCCATTACCGAAGTAACTTCCACGCACAGCCATGGTCATGGAGATCTTTGTTTCCAACAGGTAAGCGGTGCCATAGTACGCTGCGGTGTTACCTTTGACCGCCTGCTTGTTCGTATATGCCGCCACAGTCTGTGTGCCCTCGGCCAGTTCCTCAGCCGTCAGATCCTTGTTGGCAAGGTCGCCGGTATTGTAGCCAAAGGTTTCTTGTGCCGCCGCGCCGTAGTTCAAAAGGTCAATGCACAGTGTACGGAATTCCTGACCGTACTCCTTTTCCCGGAGCTGACGGAGAATGTAGGAACGAATGCTGTCGGAATGCTGTCCCACTAACGTTCCTTCTCCATTGTAGACGTACACGTGGATCGTGTCGCACATTTCCTTGGCCGCAAGGCCCGTGTAGGTAATGTCATAAACGGAGTTATTTTTCTTGAAGGATGTGATGGGGGTTTCTGTGGTCTCAGTGGTACCATCGGCAAATTCTCTGACGAATTTCACTGTGCCATTTTCATCCACTAAACCGGTGTAGAAACCGAAGTACATATCCAGGGTGTTGCCTAGATTGACAGATGTGCCGTAGAATTTTGCGGGAATTGGTTCCGTCTTTTGCTCGCCACAAAGACCGCAAGTGCTTACTTGCTCACCTAAGGCAACGTAGGTAGGTTCCTTTGCTACAGTTACAGAAGTCCAAGCGTGGGCATTGTGCCGCACATTTTTCAAGGCAGTGTTGCCTAATTCTATACTTATTTGATTCCATTGCTCAGCAGTTCCACAATAGGTAACCTCTGCAAGGCTAGTGCAGCTAGAAAAAGCATTAGATCCGATGCTCTTCATGCTATTGGGAATAGCAACACTGGTCAGACTGCTGCAGCTATCGAACGCCCATGCACCAATACTGGTCACATTGCCCGGGATAATAATGTTCGTCAGATTGGTGCAACCCTGGAACGTACATTTACAAATACTGGTAACACCGTCAGGGAGGTCGATTTCTTTCAAACTGTCACAAGCCGAGAAAGCACACTCGCCAATACTCGTAACACTGTCAGGGATAGTGATTTTGGCTAAATTTACTAACCCACTAAATGCTTGCTGGCCAATGCTGGTAACGCCATCTTTGATCACAACCGCCTTAACGTAACCAAAATAGGGCGATTCATACCTAAAGTACCATGGCGCAGAGGATCCAAACCAACAATCAAAATAAACGTTTGTGTATATGTTAGTATAATCCTTCATGTCGCCCGTTCCAGAAATTGTCAAAGTACCCTCATTATCTAGTGTCCAGACTAGGTTATCACCACATGTTCCGTATTTTTGACAAAGACTACAGATGCCAGACGTTGTTACATTGTGCGCAACTATACCGCCATCTGCACCGCAGATAGTGCATATCTTAGGCTCTGTGCAGACGATATCCGGCCAGATGTGGCCTAGGGGTTTTCCCTCTATTGCGCCACAAATAGTACAAGTTTTTGGCATAGTACAGGTAGCATCAACCCAATCATGGTTGCTTCGTTGTGCATCAGTCAGGCATGTGTTTCCTGTGCCAAAAACGATAGCACTCCACTGCTCATCCGTGCCGCAGTAAAACACATTATACAAGCCAGTACAGTTTGCAAATGCACGTATACCAACATTAGTCACACTAGCAGGGATCGACACGCTGGTAAGATTCGCAAAACCGGAAAATGCGCCGTAGCCTATGGTTGTCACGCCGTCTTTGATAACAATACTGGTGACACTTTCTGCATAATCCATCCAGGGAGTGTACATTCCCGGAGGATAGCTGGACATTGCGCCAGTGCCGGAAATGGTCAAGGTTCCGGCATCATCCAGCGTCCAGGTTAGGTTATCGCCGCATGTACCGCTTGTAATTTCCGCCGCCTGCGCTTCCGTCGGTATCATAATGGCACACAGGGCAACCAGCGCAAGTGCCGCCAGAATTGTGCACAATTTTCGCATATTTCTTCCTCCAATTCACAAAATTTTCAGCATTCTCTACGTTTGTCCTATGGTAGGACATATTGTAGTTGAAAGTAGTATACACTAATAATTGTCCTGTGTCAAGACAAAAGGAGTGTATACAATGGCAAGAATTATTGACGGAACAGAAGCAAATATTGTAGGAAATCAGGTGCGCAAGTTGCGTATCGAACGAAAAATGAGCCAGCAGACTCTATCCAATAAGCTGGAAATGATGGCAATCTACATTTGCCGCGGCTCAATATCACGGATTGAAGACAAACAGCGCACTGTTACAGATATAGAACTCTATGGTCTGGCCGAGGTTCTGGGAGTGTCTATACAGGAATTATTTGAACAATAAAAAAGCCTTCCCCACCAGAGAAGGCAAAATGCACAAAGAAAAAGCCTCGACATTTCTGTCGAGGCTTTGTGTGTTCGCGTTACCTATCTTCCCGGGCAGTCGCCCGCCAAGTATTGTCGGCGCAAATGAGCTTAACTTCTGTGTTCGGAATGGGAACAGGTGGACCCTCATCGCAATCAACACGAACTATTCTTTTATAAGAATCTTGGTGACCCATACCGGATTCGAACCGATGTTAACGGCGTGAGAGGCCGCTGTCTTAACCACTTGACCAATGGGCCATGGTGCACCTTCAGGGACTCGAACCCGGGACCCACTGATTAAGAGTCAGTTGCTCTACCAACT
>JAZORJ010000181.1:0-3283 GCA_045656525.1 Faecousia sp.
GCGGCAACGGAGTCCACTACGATGGCATCCACTGCGCCGGAGCGCACCAATGCATCGGTGATCTCCAACGCCTGATCGCCGGTATCCGGCTGGGAAACCAGCAGATTGTCGATATCCACGCCCAAAGCAGCTGCATAAACAGGATCCAACGCATGCTCAGCATCCACAAATGCCACTTCACCGCCCATTTTCTGAGCTTCTGCCAGAATGTGCAGGGCCAAAGTGGTCTTACCGGAGGATTCCGGTCCGTAGATTTCAATGATACGACCCTTGGGAACGCCACCGATACCCAGTGCAGCATCCAAAGCCAAGGAGCCGGTAGGGATGGCCTCTACATTCATCTCCGGACGGTCGCCAAGGCGCATGACAGTACCCTTACCGAAGTTCTTGTCGATCTGAGCCAATGCGGTTTGCAGTGCCTTCTTCTTGTCAGATGCGGGGTTCGGTGCTTCATAAGCTGATTTCTTTGTAGCCATATTATTCTTCCTTCCTGTTGAGCTGGGCAATGACCGCCCGTTCAATATCATTATAGTCTCTGGATCGTTCCAGAATGGTATACTGATTTTCTTCCAGAATGCGGCAAACTCCGTCACCCTGTCCCATGCCGAATTCAAAGCACAGGTATCCACCGGATTTCAAGGCCTCGGCATAGTTTTTTGCGATGGCCCGGTAAAAATCCAAGCCATCTTCTCCGCCGCAAAGCGCCAGATGCGGTTCAAAATCGCTTACACTGGCGGGGAGTTCAAGCATTTCCTGATCGGTAATATACGGTGGGTTCGACACAATAATGTCGAATTTTCCGAGAAAAGGCGAAGGCCTTTTCAGCGCATCCGCTTGTATACAGAAAACACGGGCAGATAAATTGTTCCGCACAATGTTCTTTTTCGCCACGGAAAGCGCGTCTTTTGATATATCTGCAAGAGTAACCCGGGCATCCTTGACCCGGCTTGCTACTGCCAAACCAATGCAACCCGATCCGGTGCAAAGATCCAATATCCGGGGGTCTTGATTCAAAAACAGTGCCTTCTGTATTGCCAAGGCAGCGACAGCGCAGGTGTCATCCCGTGGAATCAAGACATTTTTGTTCACATACAGCGGCAAACCATAGAACTCCCATTCACCCAGAATATAGGCAAGGGGCTCACCATGGATCAACCGATTCGTCATCGTTTCCATCTGCTGGCATATCTCCTCGGAGGCGTAAAGCTCCCGATCAGCTATGACCTGCTCTTGAGTTTTCCCGGAGGCATGGCAAAGAAGCTGACGCGCCAACATTCCGGCGGATTGCATATCTTCCGTGGCCATAATGGCTTTGCGGGCATCCAAATAAAGCTCTGCGTAAGTCTTTACCAACGGTCTGCCCCCTCTTCCATCGGAAGAACAGCCTGCACCGCTGCGATGCCTACTTCGATCATGGAATCGTCCGGTTCATTGGTGGTAAAATTCTGCATCCACATACCGGGGGCAGTCAGGATTCTTGTAAACCAATTGTCATGCCGACCTGCCCAGCGGTTGATCTCATAGGTGATGGATACCACCAATGGCAGCAGCAGCAATTTAAAGAGAATCATAATCAGTCGATACACAAAGGTGCCGCGTAGTGCTTCCAACGCCGGAACCAGATTCAAAAGGACGGTGGATGCAACGGAGAACACCAAAATGGAGATCACCATGACCACCAACAGAAAACTCGTACCGCACCGGGGATGCAACCGCGTTTGCCCACGCACATTTTCAACGGTGAGGGGCAATCCTGCTTCGTAGCACCGAATGGTCTTGTGCTCAGCACCATGATAGGCAAAAACCCGCTTCATATCCCTCATACGGGACACCAAAAGCATATATGCGATAAAGATGCACATACGCACCAGACCTTCAATGAGGTTCAGCACCAAATTGTTATGAATCCACTGATCCAAAAAGCCAACAATGATCATGGGCAGCATGAAGAAAAGCAGCACGGAAAGACCCAATCCCATAAATACGGCAATGCCGATAATCAGCTTTTGAAAGGATTCGTTGCCAAGTTTTTCTTCCAGCCAACGGTCCAGTTTGGAAGGCTCCTCTTCTTCCATTCCTTCCGGGGACAGATCGGCAGAGTGCATCAATGCCTTCACGCCCACAACCTGAGAGTCAAAAAAGTTCACTGCGCCACGAATCAGCGGCCAGGTTGCAAAAGAGCCTTTCTTGCGAATTTTCCGAGGCTTTACTTCCAGCTTGATCTCTCCGTTGGAACGCACCGCGATTGCATCCTGCTCCGGGCCACGCATCATGATGCCTTCAATCAGTGCCTGACCGCCGATGCTTGTCTTAAATTTCTCACAGCAGGGCTGTGCTTTGTTTTCACTCATAGAGTACCTTCCTTATTGGGAAACAGGCAGGCTGACGGTTACAAGCGTTCCGCCTCCCTGTGCATTTTCAAGTGTCAAAATTCCATGATGCATTTCCACGATTTCGTCGCAAACGGCCAAGCCGATTCCTGTGCCACGGGCGCGGGAGCTGCCCTTATAGAACTTCTTTTTAACAAGGGGAATCTCATCCTCCGGAATGCCCGGGCCAAAATCCCGTATTCGGACGACCACATACTCCCCTTCCAGCGTCATGGATGCTTCAATACGCTGACCACTGCCGCCGTGCTTGGCTGCATTGTCCAGAATATTGAGGAATACCTGGCGCAGACGCTCAGGATCACACATAATCTCCGGAATATCATCATCGTTATCAAAGTATTCCAACACAATACCATCTTGTGTCAGTCGGTTGGAGTACATATAAACCGTATCTTCAAATTCTCCGCGAATGTCCGCTTCCTGCATATTCAGGGTCATACGGCCATCCTGCATGCGGGTGAAATCCAGCAGCTCCACCACCATTTCGGTAAGCCGCTTTGTTTCCCGGGAAATAATCTTCATGCCCCGCTCCGTCTCCGGATCCAAGGTATCGTCCGCAAGAAGCGTTTCGCTCCAACCTGCTATGGCAGTCAGAGGCGTGCGCAGTTCGTGGGACAGCGAGGAAATGAATTCCCGCTGAATTTTCTCGTTTTGGCTGATCTGGGCAGACATTTCGTTGATCGTCTGGGCCAGCTCACCGATTTCGTCGTCATATTTCGTCTGAATCTGCATACCATAGCTGCCGCTGGTGATCCGCTTTGCCTTCTTGATAATTGCATTCAGCGGCACGAGAATCGTACGAATATAATAGTTGCTGCTCAGGAGCACAACCACCATGGCGAGGACCAAAATAATCATTGCAAAACCTGCAACTTTCAGGATTTGCATATCCA
>JAZORJ010000182.1:0-2093 GCA_045656525.1 Faecousia sp.
TCTTGCTGGACATCGACAAGGCCATCCGTATCATCCGGGAGACGGAGCTGGATGCGGAAGTTATCCCCAACTTGATGATCGGCTTCGGCATTGACGAAGTGCAGGCCAACTTCGTTGCGGAAATCAAACTGCGCAACATCAACAAGGAATACATCCTGAAACAGACCAAGGCCATTTCTGATCTGGAAAAGGAAATCAAGGAACTCAAAGGCATCCTGAACAGCCACGCAAAGCTGCAAAATGTGATCATTACAGAATTGAAGCAGGTGGCGGAAAAGTACGGCCAGAGCCGTAAGACGGAAATTATCTATGAATCCGCCGCAATCGAAACAGAGGATGAGGAAGAGCCTGTGCCGGACTACCCGGTGACCATGTTCCTTTCCAAGGAAGGCTATTTGAAGAAAATCACCGCCCAATCCCTGCGGATGAGCGGTGAGCAGAAGTTCAAAGAGGGCGACAGCCTGCGTTACAGCGTAGAAACCAGCAATAAGGAAGAGCTTTTGGTGTTCACCGATCAATTCCAGTGCTACAAGACACGGCTGTCTGATTTTGAGGATGGCAAGGCATCCCAGCTTGGTGACTATCTGCCTCAGAAGCTGGGTATGGATCCCGGCGAAAGCGTCGTTCAGGTGGTACTGCCCGGGGATTACAAGGGTTTTGTGCTGTTCTTCTTTGAAAACGGCAAGGCAGCAAAAGTACCGCTGTCTGCCTACGAAACAAAAACCAACCGCAGAAAGCTCACCGGTGCATATTCGGATAAGAGTGCATTGGTGGATGTGTTTGCAATGACGGAAGATACCCAAATGGCGGTGTTCACCAGCGATGCCAGAGCGGTGATTTTCTCCACTGCCCAGCTGCTTCCCAAGACTACTCGGAATACCATCGGCGTTTCCGTGGTATCCTTGAAGAAAAAGGCTGCTGTTTCTCAGGTGCAGAAGCTGTCGGACTGTGGAATCGTCAATCAAAGCCGTTACCGCAGCAGAAATATTCCCTCGGCAGGGTCTCCCTTGAAAGAGGAAGATGCGCCGGAAAAGCAGATCAGTTTTGAGGTGTGATCGGGTGAAAAGCAAAATCCATTCGCTTTTAAATGTTTTACAGATCATAGTCGGTGGTGCGCTGTTCGGCATTGGCTTTGACCTGTTTTTGGAGCCCTATCATATGAATGCCGGTGGCCTTTCCGGTCTTGCAATGATTTTGGTGCACTTACTGGGATTCGGCACTGTGGGTACGGTGACCATGCTGATCAATATTCCTTTGTTCGCCATTGGCGGCTGGAAAATCGGTAAGCATTTTGTCCTGCGTTCCTTAATCGGTATGATTGCAAGCTCCGTGGCCATCGACGCATTTGCCGTTTTGCCTGTGCCACAGGTGGATCCTTTGGTGGCAGCGTTGTATGGCGGTGTGCTGGGCGGTCTGGGCTTGGGCATCGTGTTCATCACCGGCGCAACCACCGGTGGTTCGGATATCATTGTCCGCTTTTTGAAACGCCGGTGGCCCAATATGGCCATTGGTACCATCAATACCTGTTTTGATCTGGCGGTGGTGGCATTGACGGGCATTGCCTTTGGAGATATCAGTACAGCTTTGTACTGCGGTATAACCGTTTTTGTCATGGGTAAGGTCATTGATGCGGTAGTTTACCATTTTGACTATTCCCGTGTGGCGCTGATCATCACCAAATATCACGATGAGGTTGCCAAAAAGATCAGCGACGAATTAGGCCGTGGTGCAACTTTCCTGCATGGAGAGGGCACTTACAGCCGGGAAAATACAAAAGTCGTGCTGACGGCGGTGAAACGCCAACAGCTGGCAGAATTAAAGGAACTGGTGGTGGAGCTTGATCCGGATGCATTCATCATTGTGCAGGAAGCTCACCAAGTTTTGGGAGACGGATTTTCCCGTTATTCCAAGGACGCACTGTAACGAAAGGAGTGGGGATAATGAAACGAATCACGGTGCTGTTTTTGATCATAAGTCTGCTTTTAAGCGGATGCGGTTTTTGGATGAACGGCAGTTATTCTTCCGTTAAGCCCCATGAGGAGCCTTCCAATCAAACAGCGGATACAACGGTAAATGTATACAATTATGCAGGG
>JAZORJ010000183.1:0-14121 GCA_045656525.1 Faecousia sp.
CAGGTAGTTGCCCAGCAGGACAGCCGCCGCAAACAGCAGAAAACTTACGCTTGTAAATTGCATATTACTCTTCCATCAGACGCTCTACCAAAGCATACAGAGCCTTGGCGGAATTGAAATTTTCGGGGGTCAGCTCCACAGCGGGGATCTGCACATCGTACTCGGCGTCGATCTCTGCCACGATGGTGACGATGTCAAAAGAGTCCAGAACCTTTTCGTCGATCAGGTGCTCAGCAGTCTCAAAATCCACCTCGGGGTGCAGTTCGTTCAAAATATTCAGAAGTGCTTCCATAATTATCTCCTTTATTTCCCCGCATACAGGTTTTTCAGCCCGTTGCGGTCAATTTTTCCGTTGGGGGTGTAGGGCAGCTCTTCCAGCTGTTTGGTCACATTGTGGATCATGTAGCGGGGAAGCTTGCTCTTGATATAAGAGGTCAGGTCTGCCATGGTGATATCACCGGTGTAGAACAGGACGATCTTCTTCTTTTCGTTGTCGAAAATACAGCAGGCGGAGCGAACCTCCGGGTGCATATTCACGATGACTTCAATCTCGCCCAGCTCGATGCGGTGACCCATGTGCTTGATCTGATAGTCCTTCCGGCCGGCGAATTCCAGCTCTCCCCGGTCGTTCCAGCGACCCAAGTCGCCGGTGCGGTAAATCAGCTCCGGATAGAGGTTATTCAGGGGATTCTGCACAAAGGCCTCGGAAGTTTTCTCGGGATTGCAGTAGTAACCCAGCGTCAGCCGTGTGCCACGGACGCAGATTTCGCCCTGCTGTCCGGGTGCGGCGAGCTGATTGTTCTCATCCAGTAAAAGGATTTGGGTGTTCTTGAAGGGGCGGCCAACGGGCAGGGTTTCCTCCTCGGAAAATTCCCGTTCGACCTCGTAATAACAGCAGATGCCGGTGGTTTCCGTAGGGCCGTAGAGGTTGATAAACCGGGCCTGCGGCAGCGCCGCCCGCCACAGCTTGATCTGCTTGATGGGGAACACTTCGCTGGCAAAGGCGATGGTGCGCAAATATTCCGGCTTCACCGTCTCAAAGGTACGGAAAGAAGAAATCATGGTCAAAGCGGATACCACCCAGCACAGGGTGTTGATCTTATGCTCGTTCAAAAATTCCACCAGCTTGATGGGGAACATGAACAGCTGCTTGGGAATCAGCACCGTTTTTGCGCCGTATTTCAGCGTGGGGATGACCTCTTTCAAATAGGCGTCGAAATACAGGGGCGTTTGGTTGCCGAAAACGGAATTTTCGTCGAATTTCAGCACATCGCACAGGTTTTCCACATAGTCGATGACGCTCCGGTGGCAGGCCACCACGCCCTTGGGTACGCCGGTAGAACCGGAAGTAAAGACGATGTAAATGGGGTCAATATCCAGCTGTTTTGCCCGAATGTCGGCCAAAACCCCATCGTCGGCTTCACCGCTTGCCAAATCGTCGTAACGGTAAATCTTGCCCTGATAGTTCAGCTCGCTTGCGATGGACTCCGTGGTCTCGTCACAGATCAGCGCACCCTCGCCCAGCGTCTGGAAAATCAGCTCAATGCGATGCCGGGGCATTTCGTCGTCCAGCGGGACATAGTAGCAACCGGCATAGATGGCGCCGAAAAACGCCGCCAGAGTGGTGGGATGCTTGCGCATGAACACCACAATGGGCTTGCCGTAATAGCCCTCTTGATTCAGTTTCGAGCCGATGGCACGGGCCTGATTGTAAACCTCGGAAAAGGTCAGACCCATTTGCTCGTTGGCAAAGGCAATTTTATCGGGACAACGGACTACCGTCCGTTCCAGATATTCCAAAATATTGGTCTGCATAGCAGATACTCCTTTCGATTCTTGAAAGAACTCCGATCTTGTCATTGCGAGGAGCGTAGCGACGTGGCAATCTCCCGGTACAATCCGATTGATTATTCACGCGTCATTTGGGGGTACAGATCCTCCCAATGGGGATTCATTCCCATAATCAATGATGTTTTGCGGTCTCGCTTCCAGCTCTTTATTTGCTTTTCTCGTTCCAAGGCTGCTTTTACATCAGAAGTTTCTTCAAAATATACAAGTCTTGTAACGTTGTATTTTGCTGTAAAACTATTCTTATCCAAATGATTTTTATGCTGATATATCCGGCCTAGCAAGTCACTTGTTACACCGGTATAAAGCACTGTACAGTGTTTATTTGACAGAATATACACATAGTATTTCATTTTCTATTATCCTACATTGTACCAGGAGATTGCCACGTCACCCCTTGCGGGGTTCCTCGCAATGACATAGATGGGAGTGCTGTACTCATTTGGTAATCAAACAGTCATATTCCCTTTTCAGGGGTTTGCCGCAGGCAAGGACACTTTGCCGTGCCAGTACTTCCATGGCATCAACAAAGCCCGGGCCGATCTTCTCGTCCCGCTTGATCAGGGACAATTCGGTACAGCCCAAAATGATGGCCTGTGCGCCTTGTGCCCGCAGATCCTTGGCAGATGTAAAAAAGCGATCCATTTCAGCCGGCTTGCCCGCCTTGACATTGTTGAAAATCAAGTGCATCACATCTTTTTGCGCTTCGGCAGAGGGCGCGAGGGGAACAAGTCCCTGTTTTTCCAACTCTCTGTGGAAAATCCCGGAACGAATCGTGCCGTCGGTGGCCATAATGCCAACCTTGGTGATACCCTGTTCTTTCAAGTAGGCGACCGTTTCCCGGACACCATTGATCAAAGGCACATCCACCCCGGCTTCCAGCTCGCCCATAAAATAATGGGCAGTGACGCAGGGAACGGCGATCCGGCTCACACCTTGGGCGCACAGAGTTTTTCCCACTTCCAGCATTTTGGGCAGGGGATTTTCCTTTGTGTTGTCCAGAATATAGGCCGTCCGGTCGGGGATAAAGGGCATGTTGTACACGATCATGGGCAGATGCTCCTGATCGGTCTTTACATCGGTCATATCAATGACCAGATTCATAAAATGGGCAGTCGCACCGGGGCCAAGGCCGCCGATAACACCCAAAATTTCTCGTTCCATGGCGTTACCTCAGGGTCTCGCCGCCAAAATGGCGGGATTGTTCCAAGGTAGCTCCACATCCGGCAGGGGCTGGGTGGGGGTAGCCGGGTACAGAGAGGTGTCCCGATTGAAAGGCTTACTGTCCACCGCGGCGGAGACGGAATTCAGCTGCGCATCGGTGACCAGACACAGATCCCAAGACCACACATTGTCGTAGTGGTAGTAGGTCTCGCCGCCGTCCACGCTGACCAAGAGCCAGTAGTGGTTGGAGTCGCCTTCAAAATTGGGGACTTTCTTGCAGTCGATGGTGGGAATGCCCAGCCGTTCCAGCATCAGCTTCTGGATGGAGTAGAAGTAGAAGCAGTCGCCCTTTTTCAGTTGCAGGAATTCGTAAGCCGCCTGCAAGTAGTCATCATGACGAGAGGTAGAACCGGAGTAGGTGAAATGTCCCGGTCCGATGTGGCCGCCCCGGCGTGTCCAGACATAGATGGCCTCGGCCTTTTCCCGGTCGGTCATGTCGTCGGTGATAAACTGGGCAAGCAGCGCATCCACACGCTCATAAATGACTTCCGGCTCGACGAAATTCGCCGGCTTTACCTTGACGGTGAGCTTAACGGTTACAGAGGTTTTGTTTCCGGAGGCGTCGGTGGCAATGTAGGTGACATCATACACACCCGGCACGCTCATGCTCACCTGAGAATTGTCAATTTCCAGCGTGGGCTTGGGGTCCTGATCGTCAGTAACGGTCACACCGCTCTTATAGGAAACGGTGCCTTCGGTATACGCTTCCAGATCCTTGGTGCCGGAGATCACCGGCGCAACCGTATCCTTGACAGCAGAGGAAGGGGGTGCGGAAGAACCGGAAGAGGGCGTGCTTTGAGACGGCTGGCTTTCCGGAGCATTCAGACCGTTGATAATCTTGTCCCCAACCACGAGCAGCACGATCAGCACCACCGCCAGTACGAAGATGGCGATGATGTAAGGTGTGTTGGGATTTCTGCGTCTTCTTCTCATAAAACATATCTCCTAAACGGTGGACGAATTTTTCGCCCAGTTCCGCATCTTAAAATTAGCCTACCCTACATTATACCCGCACAGGGGGAGAAAATCAAGTGCAGAATATGGAAAGCATTTCTCTTGGCTCCCCCTTTGGGGGAGCTGGCGAGCGAAGCGAGACTGAGAGGGCAATGTAGGGGCGACTATTAGTCGCCCGCGGGCGGCAGATTGCCGCCCCTACATTCACAACATCAAACCACGGCTCGGATGAGCCGGGGTATGTATCAGGCATTACTTTTTTACAATTGGCGCATCAGCTCTGCACCGGTTTCAATCAGCCGCTCTGCAACGCCGGCCTTGAAACGGGAGGAACGGGCCTCGTAACCGCCCTGTTCATAGGAGTCGTACATGGGATAGTAGCCCTCGCCGCCGTTGGTCAGACAGCAGGGCAGGGTGATTTCAAAGGGAGAATGCTCCTTCAAACCCACACCGATGTTGTTGAAAGGCTCGCCGGGGATGCCTACGAACACTGCCGGACCGATGCGAATGGCGCTGACAGGCAGGCTTAAAGTTTCCGGACCATGCTCAAAGGCCAGCATCCGATATGCCTCAGCACGGACAGTGGTGAGCATATTTTGATCAATTTCTTTTAGGCCGGGGATGATCTGGTCGGTCTTTCCGGCTTTGTCCAGCGCAACGATCTCTCTTGCTCTGGGCAGATCCTTAGGATCGGGCATGTTGGTGGGGACGACGCACTCCAAGTTGCCGTAGGTGACGGTGTTCACATCCACCCACTGCACATCGCCATACACTTGGAACAGCGCGCCGGCAATGGCCCGGCCCATGTGCTTGGCGTTTATGTAGGGTGTGAAATTATAACCACGATCCACCTCGTCGTGGGCAAGCACAAAGGGATCGTCCTTGGGTTTGACACCCTTGAAGTCTGCGTGGTTCAGGTCGCCTTGGGCACCGGTGAAGAAAACGCAGTGCGCCGGCATGACTGCTTCCACGGTTTCCCGGACAAATCTGGGATAATCCGCAGAGACCCTGGCAATGCCCCGGAGCATATCCGCGTGGACACCGAAGTTGGCAACGGCAATTTCCTTGCCGCCGTCACGGACAAAACGCAGGACATTGACACGCTTATCCGCCTCGCTGACCGGGCCAACGATTTCCGGGTTGTGATAGCCGGGGTTGGTACGGATAGAGCCGTCCTTCATATGGTATCTGCGGATAAAGGAGATGTTGTCCACTGTCGTGACGCCGTAGCCCATCTTCGCAGGCTTCAAGTCAGCGATGGCCAGCTTTGCGCCCTCCACAAAACGGGCTGTGAGCATCTGGTGATATGTGGCGATGATGGGGAATTTTTCGTCCAATTCAGAGCCGTATCCGGATGTACAGGGCCCGGTGTGCGTGTGGGTGCAAGCAATAAAAATAGCTTCGTAGGGCACACCGGTCTCTTGAGAAATCAAACGGCGGATGGGGTCGGACTGGGCTCTTTTGATATAAAGCAGATCCGCAGATATCAAAAGTGCGGTCTTGTCGCCACAGCGCACGGCAACGGTGTTGATTTCCAACGCATCCAGAACTTCTCCGGTCAGCCGCTTGTCCGCATTGGCGTGACCGGCCATAGGTACGCCTGCCGGCGGCGTGATATCCACCCGGGAAAAACCGGCGTATAAGGTGTTCTCTGTCTGTGCCATATTGATAGCCTCCTGACAATTTTTCTTTCATTATAGCATTTCTACCGGTGTTTGCAATAGGGGATATTGCAATGACATACGAGGGACGATGGGGTGTCCGCTCGGCGGTGGGGATTGCCACGCCAGTGTGCGCACTGGCTCGCAATGACAGAAATGTAGGGGCGGCAACCTGCCGCCCGCAAATTTGTAACGACAGGAATCATAAAGCCCCCGGCTCGAATGAGCCGGGGGTGGGTATTAACAATAGAAATCCTTGATCTTCTTGGCTCTGCTGGGGTGGCGGAGCTTCCGGATGGCCTTGTTTTCGATCTGACGGATTCTCTCACGGGTCACGCCGAAGATCTGACCCACTTCCTCCAAGGTGTGGGTGCGGCCGTCGTACATGCCGAAGCGCATCCGGAGCACATCGGCTTCCCGCTCGGTCAGGGTATCCAGAATCTCCTTCAATGCCTCAGCAAGCAGGGCGTTGGAAGTGGCGTCGGCAGGGCCGGGGGTGCGCTCGTCTTCCACGAAAGAGCCGATGGAAGTATCCTCTTCATCACCCACGGGGGTGTCCAAACTCAGGGTATCTGCCGCCGTGCGGTTGGCTTCGATGATCTTTTCTACGGGCAGATTCAGCTCTGCGGCGATTTCTTCCACAGTGGGCTCACGACCCAGCTCCTGCACCAGCTTCCGGTTGCACCGGGTTGCCTTATTGATGACCTCCACCATATGCACCGGCACCCGGATGGTACGGGCCTGATCGGCAATGGCACGGGTGATGGCCTGCCGGATCCACCAAGTGGCATATGTAGAGAATTTGTTTCCCTTTGTCCAGTCAAACTTGTCTACGGCACGGATCAGACCGGTGTTACCCTCCTGAATCAGGTCCAGAATATGCAGGCCCCGGCCGGAATATTTCTTGGCGATGGATACCACAAGGCGCAGGTTGGCTTCGGTCAGCTTGTTCTTGGCGGCCTGATCGCCGTCTGCCACACGCTGTGCCAGCTCCACTTCTTCCTCTGCGCTGAGCAGCTTCACCTGACCGATTTCTTTCAGGTACATACGCACTGGGTCGTCCAGATTGTATTCCGCGGCCAAATCCACCGGGTCGATGAGGTCTTCTTCGTCCAGAGCGACCACATCCAGATCCAGATCGCTGTCCAAAAGGTCCAGATCCAGATCGTCGCTGAGATCCAGTTCCAGCTCTGTTCCTACGATTTGAATATTCATGGCTTCAAACCGGTCGTAAATCTCCTCGATTTTCTCGGCAGTCAGTTCCATCTGTTCCAGCAGGGCGTTCAATTCGGCGGAACGGATCATACCGTCCTTGCGGCCCTTGGTGATCTGCGCCTGCATCTCGGATTGCAATTCCTCCGTGCTCTTTGCAGGCGTTTTCTTTTGTGTACTCATAATTCATACCTCTTTCCCTTGTCTCGTTCTCCTGCGTGTCATTGCGAGGAGCCAGTGCAAAATGGCGACGTGGCACTCTCCTGGCAGTGCCTACCGAATCGCCGCATTGTACCGGGAGATCGCCACGGCCTTACGGCCTCGCGATGACACCATACAAATAACACGTCATTTCTTTCTAAGCCCATAGACTATATCCCGGTTTTTCGGTTTTGACAAGGGTTTTTCCGAAAAATAATTTGATTTTTTTGCGTTTTGGCGTTTTTTGTCGCTACGGTACGAAGTTTTCCCATTTTTCATGGAAAACATACAGTTTACTTTTTGCCGGAAATTCTGTATAATGGAAAAAATACTGCCATTTATTGAGGTATACACATATGACAGAGCTTTCTAAAATTCGCAATTTTTCCATCATTGCCCACATTGACCACGGCAAATCCACCTTAGCCGACCGGCTTTTGGAGGAGTGTAACGCCATCGAGTCCCGGCAGATGGAAAATCAGATGCTGGACTCCATGGATTTGGAGCGGGAGCGTGGCATCACCATTAAGGCAACCGCCGTTCAGCTGACCTACACCGCCGACGATGGGGATACCTATGCCCTGAACCTGATCGACACCCCCGGCCATGTGGACTTTAACTACGAGGTTTCCCGTTCGCTGGCGGCTTGCGAGGGTGCGGTGCTGGTGGTGGATGCGTCCCAAGGCGTGGAAGCCCAGACTTTGGCAAATACCTTCCTTGCCACCGATGCCGGCTTGGAGGTTCTGCCTGTCATCAATAAAATCGACCTGCCCTCCGCCCGTCCCGAGGAAGTAAAGGCGGAGATCGAGGACATTATCTGCATCCCGGCAGAGGATGCTCCGGAAATTTCCGCAAAGAACGGCATCAACATCCGCTCCGTGCTGGAAATGATCGTCAAGGATGTCCCCGCCCCCAAGGGTGACCGGAATGCCCCCTTGCAGGCGCAGATTTTCGACAGCGTTTACGATTCCTACCGGGGCGTTATCGTCTATGTCCGCATCAAAGAGGGCACGGTTCGTGCCGGACAGGACATTAAAATGATGGCCACCGGTGCAACCTACAAAGTCGTGGAAGTGGGCACCATGAACCCCTTGGGTCTGACTCCCAAGGATGCGCTGGGCGCAGGTGAGGTTGGCTACATCACCGCATCTATTAAAAATGTGTCTGATACCCAAGTGGGCGATACCATCACCACAGTGGAGGGCGGTGCGTCCGAACCTCTGCCCGGCTACCGTCCGGTTCAGCCCATGGTGTACTCCGGTGTGTACCCCGCCGACGGCGCAAAATATCAGGATCTCCGGGAAGCTTTGGAAAAGCTGAAGCTGAACGACGCTTCCTTTGTCTACGAGCTGGAAAGCTCCATCGCGCTGGGCTTTGGCTTCCGGTGCGGATTCTTGGGCCTTCTGCATATGGAAATCATTCAGGAGCGTCTGGAACGGGAGTACAATCTGGATTTGATCACTACCGCCCCCAACGTTGTGTACCGGGTGACTAAGAACACCGGCGAGGTGCTGATGGTGGACAATCCTCTGGACTATCCCGACCCCATGGAAATCCAGCTGGCGGAAGAGCCCTTCGTCAAGGTCAACCTCATGGCACCGCAGGAATATGTGGGCAACATCATGGACTTGGCCACTTCCCGTCGTGGCGAATTCAAGGATATGGTCTATCTGGATGCCAACCGGGTGGAGCTCCACTACGAAATGCCCCTGAACGAAATTATTTATGACTTCTTCGATGCGCTGAAATCCCGCACCCGTGGCTACGGCTCGCTGGACTATGAGCTCATCGGCTTCCGTCCCAGCCGGCTGGTGAAGCTGGATATTTTGCTCAACGGCGACATCGTGGACGCATTGAGCTTCATCCTCTTTGCGGATAATGCCTATCCCCGTGCCCGGAAGATTTGCGAAAAGCTGAAAGACAACATCCCCCGCGCCCAGTTTGAAATTCCCATTCAGGCGGCCATCGGCGGCAAGATCATTGCCCGGGAGACCATCAAGGCTCTGCGCAAGGATGTCTTGGCCAAGTGCTACGGCGGCGACATCACCCGTAAAAAGAAGCTGCTGGAAAAGCAGAAAGAGGGCAAGAAGCGGATGCGTACTTTCGGTACGGTGTCCGTGCCCAGTGAGGCCTTTATGGCCGTCCTTAAACTGGACGAAGATTAAGCCTTCCCCTGGGGGAAGGTGCCCCAGTGCGCACACTGGGGCGGATGAGGGTTAGCCCCGCACGAAGTGCGGTAAAGAAAATTTTTAAGGAACGACCCTCATCAGTCAAAAATCAGAGATTTTTGCCAGATCCCCCCAGGGGAAGCCTTTGCCGCACAGCGTGCGGTAATTACCTCAAAGCGGAGGTTTCCCATGCCCCTTTTATCCACAAAAATGAAAACACCCCTTGGGATTTATATTCATGTTCCGTTTTGTAAAAGCAAGTGCCATTACTGCGACTTCTACTCCGTGACCGAGTTGGACAACCAGCTCCACGACGGCTATCTGGATGCCATCTGCGACCACATCCGGGAAAGCGGCCCGTTGACCCCCGGCTATCGGGTGGACACCGTCTATTTCGGCGGCGGCACCCCCAGCTTCTTCGGCGCGGATGGCATGGCGGCCATTTTGGCCACCATTCGCCGCTCCTTTGATGTGGCATCCGATGCGGAAATCACCTTTGAAGCCAATCCCGATTCCGTCGACCCCAAGCTTTTGCGCCGACTTCACGGCGAGGGCTTTAACCGAGTGAGCTTGGGCGTGCAGTGCAGCGACGATGCAATTTTGAAAACCATCGGCCGCCCCCACGACTATGAAATGGCCGTGGATGCGGTGAAAATGATCCGCAAGGCCGGTTTTAAAAATCTCTCGCTGGATCTGATTTACGGCCTGCCGGAGCAGGATCTTGAAAATTGGAAAAAATCCTTGGAAGACATCATCGCTCTGAAACCGGAACACATCAGCTGCTACGGCCTGAAATTGGAAGAGGGAACACCCCTGTGCCAGCATCAGAACCAATTCAATCTGGCAGACGACGATATGCAGGCGGATATGTATCTGGCTACGTTGGATATTCTGCGTAAATATGGCTACAAGCAGTACGAAATCTCCAATTTCTGCAAACGCGGCCGGGAGTCCCGGCACAATATGAAATACTGGACCGGCGGAGAGTATCTGGGCTTTGGCCCGGATGCCAGCTCGGACTTTGGCGGCAAGCGTTTTTCCATCGTCCGCGATCTGCACGGCTACATCACCGGCATCCGCTCCGGAGGACAGGTTCTGCGGGAAGTGCAGACCGTTCCCCAGCGGGAGCGGGCGGGCGAGTATTTAATGATGCACCTGCGCACCACCTACGGCATCAGCGGCGAGGAATATGAGAGGAAATTCCTGCTTCCCTTTGCCCCTATCGAAAAAGCGTTGGTGGAATGTCGCAGTCGCGGCCATGCCTTGCGGGGCAGTGACGGCCGGTGGCATTTGACGGCGGAGGGCTTCCTGCTGAGCAATACCATCATTACAGACCTTTTGCTGATTCAGGAAAACACAAGATCCATCGCAAGAAGAAAGTGAAAAACACCGAAAAACGCGTCATTGCGAGCCAGTGCGCACACTGGCGTGGCAATCCCCCGGACATTCCGGAAACCTATGGGGATTGCCACGGTCGCTTTGCTCCCTCGCAATGACAGTCTTTCGATAAAAAATTATCAATATTTTTCGAAAAACCTATTTACTTTTTTCTCCCTATGGTGTATGATATGGCCGAACAGAGTAGAGGCCCTCGCGTGAAGTGCCGCCAAAATGGGGAGTTGTCTGGCGGACGAAGGCATTTTTGCCGCGATGAGGATCTCGCACCCGCTGCCCATAAATGGATCTTCTCCTTTATGAGAGCGAAACTCGGTCGGGCAATTGGTCGGCTGAAACGCTGCTTTCGGAAAATTGACTCCCTCACTTTTTGTGGGGGATTTTTGTTTTCGGAATCCTTAGCTGCCGTTGCTCCCATTGAAGGAGGCTTTTTTATGCAAAAACAAACCAAAATATCCACCAAGTCCTTGGCCTACTGTGCCATGCTGACGGCTCTGAGCGTGGTCTTTGCCCGGCTCATCGGACTGATGCCTAGCGAATCCAGCCGTTTCTCCATTGAGGCCGTGCCCATTTTCCTGGCAGGCATGCTCTTTGGCCCGGTGATGGGCGGCTGTGTGGGCTTTGCTGCGGATTTTGTAGGCTGCCTGTTTTCGCCCTTTGGATTCAATCCGATTTTTTCCGTTCCGCCCATTCTCTACGGCGTGTTTGCCGGCCTGATGCGGCCTGTACTGCGGAAAAAAGTTACCATTCTCCGGTTGACGCTCGCATTTTTGCTGCCGGTCGTGCTGGGTTCTATCCTGTACCAAAGCGCGACACTGGCCTATATGTATTATAAGGACGGCCCGTTTTTCCAGGGCTTTGTATACTATCTGTCCACCCGGTCTGTCCAGTTTGCCGTTACATTGGTAACGGATGTTGTGGTGGTATATGTGATTTTAAAAGCAAAAATTTTCGACCGCATTGGTCTTTGGAATCCCAGAAAGGAAGAAAATAAATGAACGCACAAGAGGCTATTGCATATATCCATTCGTTTTTCTGGAAGGGCAGCATCCCCGGCCTTGGCCGGACACAGGAGCTGCTGCGTCGGATGGGCAATCCTGAGAAAAAACTGAAATTCGTCCACATTGCCGGCACCAACGGCAAGGGCTCTACCGCCGCCATGACCGCATCCATCCTGAAAAAGGCGGGGTACAAGGTGGGTATGTACACATCTCCCTACATCTACCGCTTTAACGAGCGGATTCAGGTGAACGGCGAGCAGATTGCCGACGAGGATGTGGCGGCAGTCACCGAGTATGTGAAGCAATTTGCTGAGGCTATGACGGAAAAGCCTACGGAATTTGAACTGGTCACCGCTATTGGCTTTGAATATTTCGCCCGTCAAAACTGCGATATCGTGGTTTTGGAAGTGGGCATGGGCGGTGCGCTGGACTCCACCAATGTCATCGACACCCCGGAGGTGGCGGTCATCACCAATATTGGCCTTGACCACACCGATTATCTGGGTGATACGGTGGAGAAAATTGCCGAAACCAAGTCCGGCATCTTCAAAAATAACGGCCACGCGGTGGTTTATCGCGGAACTGAGGGCGTGGAAGCTGTTTTTGAGCGTATCTGCGCAGAGCGGAATGTATCCCTGAAAAAGGCGGATTTCGACGCCTTGGTCCTGCACAGTCACAGCTTGGAAGGTCAGGTGTTCGACTGCGGCAGCCGCAAGGAGCTGTTCCTGCCCCTGCTGGGCGACCATCAGCTGCACAACGCATCTGTGGTGCTGAGTATTGCCGATACCCTGATTGAAATTGGCTGGAACATTACCGAACAAAACATTCGGGACGGCATCCGGGATGTGTCTTGGCCCGGCCGATTTGACATTGTGGGCAAAGACCCCCTGTTCATCATCGACGGCGGTCACAATCCCCAGTGTATTGATGCGCTGGTGGTCAACATCCGGGACTATTTGAAAGATCGGAAAATCATCGCTCTTACCGGCGTGCTGGCGGATAAGGACTACGGGGAAATGTACCGTCCCATGATGCCCTATATTCAGGAGTTTGTGTGCATCACGCCTCCCAATCCCCGGAAGTTGGAAGCAACCGAGCTGGCCCAGCATCTGCGCCGGGTGGGTGCAACGGCAACGCCTTGCGAAACCATCGCTGATGGCGTGAAGCTGGCTATCGAAAAGGCCGGCAAGGACGGCGTTGTGCTGTGCTTCGGTTCGCTGTATACCATTGGGGATATTAAAAATGCTTTGAAGTAAAAAGGCTTCCCCTGGGGGAAGCTGGCAAAAATCTCTGATTTTTGACTGATGAGGGTAAACCCCGCACGCAGTGCGGCAAAAATTCTTTTTAAGGAACGACCCTCATCCGTCACCGCCTGGCGGCGGCGACACCTTCCCCCAGGGGAAGGCATTTGATTTGACATCCCAACCTTTTCTTTATATAATAGTAAAAAACCGCAAAGGAGCAACTGCTATGCATATTCATCACGATCATGTGGGCGGTCACAGCCACGACCACGAACATACCCACACCCATACCCACGAGCACACCCACGACGGTGTGACCCATTCCCACGCCCACGATCATGTCCACGAGCACGATCACGGCCATCCCCATGAGCATGACCATCTGCATCATGACGGTGCGGAGCATACCCACTCCCATGATTGCGCCGGTCACTGCCACGACTGCGCAGGCAAGTGCGAGCATACCCCCATGGAAGAGCTGACTGCCCTGATGAAATACATGGTCGGTCACAATGCCGCCCATGCCAAGGAGCTGGCCGATTTGGCTGCTCAGCTGGAAAAGGCCGGCAACAAGGCCGCTTTTGAGCAGGTCATGGCCGCTGTTTCCGATTTTGAAAAGGGCAATATGCGCCTGAGCATGGTGCTGCAAAGCCTGCAATAAGGAGATTTCTATGTGCCTTTCTACCGTTTATAAAAATGCCAAGACTGAGGATGCCGTTGTGATGCGCAATGTGATGAGCATTGAGTGCAAGGACGGCTGCGTGATTCTGACTGACCTGATGGAACGCACCGTTGCCATCGAGGGCCAGCTGGTCTCCGCCAATCTGGTGGACGGCTATGTCATTGTAAAAGAAAACTAATATAAAACCTCCCGGGGAAACCCGGGAGGTTTTTGCACCTTCTCCCTTGTCATTGTAGGGGCGGCCATTGGCCGTCCGTTACCGCAGTGCAATGCGCAACAAGCGGACGAGCGATGCTCGCCCCTACATTTGCATAACAAAACACCTTTGCGCAAACAATATTTCCAAAAATTCAAAAATAATTCAAAATCCACCCCTTGACAATTTTAGCACTCTATTGTATAGTGTGCTTAGCACTCAGGGATACAGAGTGCTAAAAGAAAGGAGGACATCATGGAACTGACCGAAAGAAAGAAGAAGGTACTCCGGGCCATTGTGGATATGTACATCCATACCGCAGAGCCTGTTGGATC
>JAZORJ010000184.1:0-2998 GCA_045656525.1 Faecousia sp.
AAAAGGAAAGCAGGAAGAGGACGGTCAGCACCAGCACCACTGTGACTCCCACGGCAGCGGCCGCACCCCGAGGCAGATGCAGATGCCGTTGCAGGTTCTTGACCAAAGGCTCAGCGGCAAAAGCCAGCAAGGTCGCCAGCAGGAAGGGTAGGGCGATGGGAAGCAGAAATTTCAGAAAAAGCCAGATACCGGCAAGAACCAACAGCAGGATCATGGCCTTGCGGGGAAGTGCAGGAAGCATGTGTTCTCCTTTCTCGGACAAAAGTCCACAAGCGGGGGTTGCTTTTTGTAAAAAATGTGTTACAATGGCTATGGAGATTTAGAAATGTACGCTTAACAAGAAAAAGATATGATGAAGGAGATAGTTTTATGGTTAAGCAGCCTAAGTATTACATTATTGAAGCATCTGCCTTGCCGGAGATTTTTTTGAAGGTAGCAGAGGCTAAAAGATTACTGGCCACCGGTGAAGTGGCTACGGTGAACGAGGCAACCAAGCGCATGGACATCAGCCGCAGCGCGTTTTACAAATACCGGGATGCCATCCTGCCCTTCCAGAACATGACCAAAGGCCGGATCATCACTTTCCAGCTGATGCTGCACGACGAGCCCGGTGTTCTGTCCTCTTTGCTGATGGTATACGCCAATCGGCAGGCCAATGTTTTGACCATCAACTCCATTATTCCCACAAACGGTCACGCACTGGTCACCATTTCCGCCGAGCTGACGGATGTGGAGGTTCCGCTGGAAGACCTTCTGGGCGAGTTGCGGGGCACCTTCGGTGTGATCAAGGCGGAAGTCATTGCCGGTTAAGTGATATCTTTAACAGGTCTGCTTTTGCAGACCTTTTTTTTCGTTTTGCACCATTATTCGCCCGATTGCGTAAAATGGCATGGAGGTGAAGAATATGCTGATCGTACAAAAATTTGGCGGAAGCTCGCTGGCAGATGCGGACCGTATCCGCCGCGCGGCAAAACGGGCCGTTCACGAGGTGCAGGAGGGCAACCGTGTGGTTGTGGTGGTTTCCGCCCAAGGGGACACCACGGATCACCTGATTTCTGCCGCTGGGGCGATTTCTACCGCACCGTCTCGCCGGGAGCTGGATAGCTATTTGTCCACAGGGGAGCAGCTGTCTGCCTGCCTGATGGCTATGGCTTTGGAAGAAATGGGACAAAGTGCAGTGAGCTTAACCGGCTGGCAGGCAGGTCTTTTGACGGATGATGCCCACGGGGATGCCCGGGTATCCGGACTGGGAAACAATCGTATCCAAAGGGAATTATCCGCAGGGAAAATTGTGGTAGTGACCGGATTTCAGGGAATCAACAGCGCAGGGGATATTACTACATTAGGCCGTGGCGGTTCGGATACGACTGCTGTGGCGCTGTCGGCCTTTTTAGGGGCGGACAAATGCCAGATCTATACAGATGTGGATGGGGTCTATGACAAAGATCCCCGGATATTTCCGGATGCAGTTCGATTTCACACCATCAGCTATGACGATATGCTCGCCCTTGTCCGGCAGGGGGCGCAGGTGCTCCATGACCGCTCGGTGGAGCTGGCCAAGGAACACGGGGTGCAGATTCAGGTACTGTCCTCCTTCCGCCCCGGCCCGGGCACCTTTGTTAAGTCCTTACCATAACTTTATCCGTTTTTTGCAGGCATAAAACAGGAATTTTTCAATAAAATACCCTTGACAAGGGGTAAAAACTGTGCTAAAATGCTCAGGTAATGAAGAAGGCTGAACATCCGCCTCACCGCAAGCAAATGCGAAACGGTTTATATTCCACTTCCTTTTACGGGATTATTGTGTGAATGTGCGGATGCTTTGGCATCCGCTTTTTTGCGCATAATGGAGGTGCTTACCATCGCAAAGTTAGATCATCAGCTCAATGAGGAGATCCGGGATAAGGAGCTTCGCGTCATCGGTGAAGACGGTGCCCAGCTGGGTATCATGTCTGCCGAACAGGCCAATGCCCTTGCCGATGAGCAGGGTTTGGATCTGGTGAAGATTTCTCCCAACGCCGTTCCTCCGGTCTGCAAGATTATGGACTATTCCAAATTCTGCTTTGACCAGAAGAAGCGGGAAAAGGAAGCAAAGAAGAACCAGAAGGTCGTGGAGATCAAGGAAATCCGCATGAGTCCCAGCATTGACACCAATGACCTGAACACTAAGATCAAGGCTGCTCAGAAATTCCTGGCAGACGGCAACCGTGTCAAGGTCAGCGTCCGCTTCCGCGGCCGTGAAATGGCTCACACCAACCTGGGTGAGAAATTGTTGATGGACTTTGCCGAAAGCTGTGCTGAAACAGCCAATATGGAAAAGAACCCCAAGCTGGAAGGTCGCTTCATGGCGATGTTCCTCACACCTAAGAACAGTAAATAAAAATAACCAAAGATACGGAAGGAGAACCTACTATGCCTAAGCTGAAAACCCATAGTGGTGCTAAGAAAAGATTCAACCTGACCAAGTCCGGTAAGGTTAAGAGAGCCCACGCTTACAAGAGCCACATCCTCACTAAGAAGACCACCAAGCGGACCCGTCATCTTCGTGCAACTGCCTACGCTGATGTAACCAACGTAGAAGCAATCAAGAAGATGATTCCCTACAAGTAAGAATAGGAGGATAGACAAATGGCAAGAGTTAAAGGCGCAATGATGACGCGCAAGAGAAGAAATGCTACCCTGAAGCTGGCTAAGGGCTACTGGGGTTCCAAGTCCAAGCACTTCAAGATGGCCAAGCAGGCCGTTATGAAGTCCGGCAACTACGCTTTCGCAGGCCGCAAGCAGAAGAAGCGTACTTTCCGCACCATGTGGATCGCCCGTTTGAGCGCTGCTGTCGCTCCCTACGGTCTGAACTACTCCAAGTTCATGAACGGCGTGAAGAAGGCCGGCATCGAGCTGAACCGTAAGAGCCTGTCCGAGATGGCTATCAACGACACCGCTGCTTTCGCAGCCATCGTTGAGAAGGCAAAGGCTGCTCTGAACTAAGCACTGAAAAGGT
>JAZORJ010000185.1:0-3182 GCA_045656525.1 Faecousia sp.
GGGGGAGAAGATATCAATAATGCCACCGCGGACAGCAAATTGTCCCGGACCCTCTACCATGCTGGTGCGGCTGTATCCGGCACCGGAGAGCCGGGAAACCAAGCTATCCAGTTCGTATTCCTTTCCTACTTCCAGAGTAAAGGCACAGCCGCTGAGTACCGCAGGGGGCATAGTACGCTGGCTTAGCGATTCCCAAGACATGATCTGGATCGGTGTCATGCCGTTCATCAGCTCGAAGAGCTGGCGCAGTCGCTTTTGTTCCCATGCACGGCTGACAACAGCAGTATCATAGAGAGTCAGATCCCGAGATGGGAGGACGGGGGACTGGGTTCCCAGAAAAGCTTTCAGTTCTTCCTGCAACCGTTTTGCGGCCATGTCATCCTGACAGATGACTACCAGAGGCGCATTGGTATCGGCGTGCAGCGCAGCGATCATGTGACTGCGGTTCATCTGTCCGATTCCGGTGACGGCAGCACTTTCGTTGCGGGAAACGCAATCCAGCAGCAGGCCGTACTCCGGTATGGATTTTAGAAGTGACAGCAACTTTTCCATAACTTTTCCTCCACGTAACAATGCGGAAAGGGGGAAAATACCCCCCTTTCCGTGGTTTTTTGACAAGCTTTACGGCTGGCTGCCATTATAGCGGTTAGCAGCCTCGTAAATACCTTTATCGATGATATATAGTGCGGCATCTGCCGCTCTGTCCAATGCAGATGACAAAGCTTTTTCGTCCGATGCACTCATGGAAGACAGCACCCAATCGGCCAAATCCTGCTCGGCATGGGGCTTAGCGCCTACACCGATCTTAACCCGGGGGAATTCCTGACTTCCCAATTCGGAAATAATGGACTTAATGCCATTATGACCGCCTGCAGAGCCGTTTGCGCGAATACGCAGACGGCCGGGTTCCAGAGAAATATCGTCAAACAGAACGATGATTCGCTGTGGCGGCACGTGGAAATAGGCAGACAACTGCAATACTGACCGTCCGGATAAGTTCATGTAGGTCATGGGTTTCAGCAGGTACAGTTTTCCACCGGCATATTTCACTTGACCGTACAGTCCTTGAAATTTTGCCTTGTCGACCTTGCAATTCAATTTCTCGGCGATTCGATCAATGGCACGCCAACCGGCATTATGCCGTGTTTTTTCGTATTCTTTACCGGGATTGCCTAAACCGACAATCAGCCAGTCTTCGCTGTTTTTACCAAACATAATCAGAACAGATCCGCGATGGAGGTGCCGCCGTGGATGTGGTCAATGGCTTGGGCAAAAACAGGGGCGACATCCAGAAAAGTCAGCTTGTTGCTGGGGGTGTTGCCAACCTGAGGAATGGTGTTGAGGAAAACCATTTCCTTAATGGGACTTTCTTCGATGCGCTCATAGGCAGGACCGGAAAGCACGCCGTGGGTTGCGCAGGCGTAAACCGCCTTGGCACCGCCGATTTCCACCAAGGCGCGGGCGGCGTTGCACAGAGAGCCTGCGGTGTCAACCATATCGTCATACAGGATGCAGGTCTTATCCTTGACATCGCCGATGATGTTCATAACTTCGCATACATTGGCCTTGGGACGGCGCTTGTCCACGATGGCCAGACCCATGTGCAGCTTCTTAGCAAAGGTACGGGCGCGGCCCACAGAGCCGACATCGGGAGAGACCACGACAAAATCCTCGTAATCGTACTGATCCTCGGGGAATTTCTCGGTGAAGTAATTGCAGAAAGTGGGATTTCCCAGCAGATGATCCACGGGAATATCGAAGAAGCCCTGAATCTGTGCAGCGTGAAGATCCATGGTCAGTACACGGTCAGCACCGGCGGCGGTGATCATGTTGGCCACCAGCTTGGCAGAGATGGGGTCGCGGCTCTTGGCTTTGCGATCCTGACGGGCGTAGCCGAAATAGGGAATGACGGCTGTGATCCGGCCGGCGGAAGCACGGCGGCAGGCATCGATCATGACCAGCAGTTCCATCAGGTGGTCGTTAACGGGCTTGCAGGTGGACTGGACCAGAAACACATCCGCACCACGGACAGTTTCATTCAGACTGACAGAGGCCTCACCGTCAGCAAAGGTTTTTACTTCGCTGTTACCAAGAGCAATGCCAAAATACTTGCAGATGGTTTTGGCAAATTCGGGGTTGGAATTGCCGCAGAAGACCTTAATGTTTTCTCCATACGCGATCATCAAGAAATACCTCACTTTATTCTTTATCTATTGCGCGGGACATATCATTCTTATTATAGCATTGCAATACAAGGAAATGCAACTGGTTTTCCGGAAAAAACCATCCAATTCTCCATAAAAAATTTGTAAAATTTTGGGTAAAACACCATCGGACAGGCAGGGGATTGCAAAGCCGGGAGGGATATGGTAAAATAACAGTATCCTAAAAGGGGGTAATGCTTATGGTACTCATCCATTTTCTCGCAGGTGTAATTGCATACATCTTACAGTCAGTGGCACTTTATACCATTGCCTACCGCAGGGGATTTCTCAGACCTTGGCTTGCGTGGATTCCTGTAGGAAATGTGTGGCTATTAGGTGCGCTTTCTGACCAGTATCGGTATAAGGTGCACGGGAAAGTGAGGAATAAGCGCAAGGTGCTGTTGGTTCTGGGACTCATATTAGCGGCATTTCTTGTGACGGCTATATGGTGTACGATTACCATGGATCCCGGCCCCCGGGAAGAGCCAAAGCTCAATGCGGAAGCAGGATCCGTACCCAAAGAGGATACCAATGGTCTACTTGCTGTGTTACTGTATATTGGGGTGCTAACTCTTCCAATCTGGGCGATGATCGTTGCATATACGATATTTTTCTATATGGCGCTTTACGATGTGTTCCGTTCCTGCCATCCTAAGAATAGTGTACTGTACTTAGTGTTGAGCTTGGTGGGAAATGTTTATATAAATGGCGTATATTCCATTTTCCTGATGCTTTGCAGAGACTGTGATTGGGGCATACTGATGGGAAAACAAGTGGTGCAAACGATCCGCGAAGAGAAAAGGTAAAGCGATTTTTAAAACAAAACCCACTGCATTGCTGAAGTGATAAAATAATGGTAGACACGAAAGTGCCTACCATTATTTTTATGCTATTATAGGGTTGGAGGTGGAATTATGGCAGGAAAATATACTATACGAAGTAAAGAAGAAAAGTTAGCCATTGTAAAACGAAATTTGG
>JAZORJ010000186.1:0-3562 GCA_045656525.1 Faecousia sp.
TTACACATTGAACAGGAAATTGACAATGTCGCCGTCTTTCATCACATATTCCTTACCTTCGCTGCGAACCTTACCCACAGACTTGGCGTTTGCCATGGTGCCATACTCCTTCAAGTCATCAAAGGCGATAACTTCGGCACGGATAAAGCCACGCTCAAAGTCCGTATGGATCTTGCCGGCGGCCTGAGGTGCTTTGGTTCCCTTCTTGATAGTCCACGCCCGGCATTCGTCGCTGCCCGCGGTGAGGAAGGAGATCAAGCCCAGCAGTGCATAGGAACTGCGGATCAGCTTGTCCAGACCGGACTCGTTGACACCCAGTTCTTCCATAAACATAGCTTTCTCTTCGGGATCATCCAGCTCGGCAATGTCCGCTTCCAGCTTAGCGCAGATGGGAATCAGCTGACTGCCCTCTTCCTCCGCCAAAGCTTTAACGGCCATATAATGACGGTTTTCTTCCGGCTCGTTGATTTCATTTTCTGCCAAATTGGCAACATAAATGGTCTTTTTCAGGGTCAACAGATCGGAGGTGGCAATCAGCGCCATATCCTCTGCATCGTCCGTAAAGGTACGGGCCAGCTTGCCCGCATTCAGGTGAGTCAGCAGCTGGGAGAACAGCTCCGCTTCCCGGGCGCACTTCTTGTCGCCGCCCTTCATGGCCTTCTGCGCCTTATCGATCCGGCGTTCCACCATTTCGATGTCCGCCATTACCAATTCCAGATTGATGATGTCAATATCACGGATGGGATCGGTAGAGCCCTCCACGTGGGTAACATTGGAATCCTCAAAGCAGCGCACCACATGGACGATGGCGTCGGTGGTACGGATGTTGCTGAGGAACTTGTTGCCCAAGCCTTCGCCCTTGCTGGCACCCTTTACAAGGCCTGCGATATCCACAAACTCAATGACCGCAGGGGTATGCTTCTTAGGCTGATAAAAGTCAGCCAGCCAGCTAAGGCGCTCGTCGGGCACGGAAACCACGCCCACATTGGGGTCGATGGTGCAGAATGCATAGTTATCTGCCGGCACACCTGCATTGGTGATGGCGTTAAACAGAGTAGACTTGCCTACATTGGGCAGTCCTACGATACCTAATTTCATATTCCTAAAATCTCCTTTATTTCCTGATTTATATATTCTACATCATCTTTGCCGCTTTTGCAAGCCGGGAATACAAATCTTCCATTTTGCTTGAAAAAAGTTGAAAAATGATATATACTGTTTCTATCTTTACCAAGGAGGCGAAAGCCTTGATCAAAAGCAAGAAAAAGTTATTGTTTGTCTTGATACCCATCGCGTTGGTGGTGCTTCTGGTTGGCACCTACTGTACCTTGCGCTTTGGTTTTTCCATAGATATCTTTGACCAAAGCGGATGGGAAAACCAAGATGGTGCAGTTCGCTATCTGGATTATTGGGGCAAACCTCTGCACAAGTGGCAGGATATTGACGGAAAGTCCTATTATTTTGACAGCGAAACCGGAAATATGTGCACCGGCTGGCAGGACATCGGCGGAAGCCGCTATTACTTCAATGAAGATGGCGTTCTGCAAACCGGCTGGCTGACTTTGGATGACAAAACCTATTATCTGGCCGGCGGCACGCTGATTTACGGCTGGCAGGAAATTTTCCAACAGAAGTATTACTTTGGTGCTGACGGCGCAATGACCGTGGGTTGGCAAAACATCGACTCGTCGCTGTACTATTTTGAAGAAAACGGTGCCCCTGCCATTGGTTGGAAAGAGCTGGACGGCAATCGCTATCTATTCTGCGAAACCGGCGAAGCCGTCACCGGCTGGCACAGCGATGACGCCGGAAAATATTTCTTTGCAGACGATGGCAAAATGCAGACCGGCTGGCTGGACTGGGAGCAAAAGCGGTACTATTTTGGAGAGTCCGGTGTCATGACCACCGGTTGGCTGGAAATGGATGGCGATCGCTACTATTTTGGCGAGGACGGCCGTATGGCCATCGGCGAAGTGAAAATCGGCGGTGTTTCCCGGTTTTTCACCTCCAAAGGTAAGTATGTGATCATGCCCAATCCTTGGAATCCTGTTCCGGAGGATTACGTAACGGATATGGTTGACATTGCTGGCTATAAGTTTGACCGCAACGGCCGGGATGCTTTGCGTGCCATGATGGACGCATGCACGGACGCAGGCTATTGGTGCGGCATCAACAATACATATCGCTCCTACAACACGCAGAAATATATGTGGGATGTGCGGATCGAGCGCCGGATGAACGAAGGCATGACTTACGAAGAAGCCGTTGCATATACCGCCCGTTCTGTTGCACTGCCCGGTCACAGCGAACACCAGACCGGTCTTGCCGTGGATGTGGACACATCGGACGCAGGCAAGGAGTGGCTTATGGAGCATTGCTGGGAATACGGCTTCATTCTCCGCTATCCTGATGGAAAACGACCTGTTACAGGCATCATATTTGAACCCTGGCATTACCGTTATGTCGGCACGGAGCTTTCCCTCGAAATGCAAGAATTGGGCCTGTGTATGGAAGAATACATGGCCATGCTCACCGAGCAGCAAGCCAATATTACCTAACAAAAAGACAGTATGACTTTCCAGTCATACTGTCTTTCTTATTGCGACAAATTCTTCAAAACAACAGCGGAAGAACAACAAAGATAACCACTGCAACAAGGCCGAAGAAGGCCACTGCAATTATGCAGCCCTTTTTGTCAGGTTCTGCGCACCCGCCTGTATCACCTGCATCAATCCAATCGCTCATATCGCCCTCTCCTTTCTTTACTTGCGCCGTGCGTAAATCTTAGCCAAACCACCCTCGCTGGTTTCCCGGAAGCGGTGGTTCAGGTTGATGCCGGTTTCGTGCATGGCCCGGCAGACCATATCGTAGCTGATATTACGGGAGCCTGTGAGGAAATAGCTCAGGTTACAGGCATTCATAGCCCGCATGGCAGCAACTGCATTGCGCTCGATGCAGGGAATCTGCACCAGACCGCAGATGGGGTCACAGGTGAGCCCCAGATGGTGCTCCATGGCCACCTCAGCCGCGTACTCTACCTGATCCAGATTCTGCCCGTACAGCTCCGCCAGCGCCGCAGCAGCCATGGAACAGGCCGTGCCGATCTCTGCCTGACAGCCACATTCCGCACCGGAAATGGAATCATAACGCTTGGTGAGGTTGCCGATTATACCGGCGGTGGCAAGACCGGGGATGATCTGCTCGTCGGTAAAGCCCTTGGTGTCCTGGGCGTATTTCAGAACCGCGGGAAGCACACCGCAGGCGCCGCAGGTGGGGGCGGTGACGATGGTACCGTTGTCAGCGTTCTGCTCAGCCACTGCATAGGCATAGGCTGCGATCTTTTGGAATTCTTCCACTGCGGGCGCCTTGTCCTGCACCTGCTGGTCGTATAGATCCTTGGCCTTTCTCTGCACCCGCAGACCGCCGGGCAGTTCTCCGGTGGCGGCAAGACCGTCAGCGATAGCTTGCTTCATCACTTCCCAAATATGCAGGAGGAAATCCCAAATCTCTTCGCCTTCGTTCAGCTCCACATACTCGCTTATGGTGTCAAAATACCGCCATT
>JAZORJ010000187.1:0-4539 GCA_045656525.1 Faecousia sp.
GACCTCCCGGCCAAACCATACAATGCGATGGCAGAAATCAGAGCTTTCTTCCGGAGGCAGGACCTTTCGTAATTGCTGTTCGCATTTTTCCGGATCTTTTGTGCCGTCGGTCAGTCCAAGCCGCCCGGTAATGCGGATGCAGTGGGTGTCACAGACCGTGCTGCCGGGGACACCGTAGAGATCACCTAAAAGCAGGTTTGCGGTTTTACGGCCCACACCGGGAATCCGGAGCAGCTGATCCATGGTGTCCGGTACTTTGCTGTTATATTCATCGATCAGCATCTGACAGGCAAGAACAATATCCCGTGCTTTATGCTTATAAAAACCGCAGGAATGTACCATTTGTTCAACATCCGCGACATCGGCGTATGCAAAGGCCTCCAAGGTGGGATACTTTGCAAACAGTGTGGGGGTGATGAGGTTGACCCGAGCGTCCGTACATTGGGCGGCAAGCCGCACAGAAATCATCAGCTCATAGTCCTTTTTATAATGCAGCGCACAGGTTGGGTCCGGGTAGCGCATTTTCAGTATTTCAATAATGGAATTTACCTTTTCTTCCATAATGCTCACTCCTTTTGCTTTATTCTATCATATTCGACGGGAAATGAAAAGAGAAAACAGCAGCATGCGCTGCTGTTTTTTACGGATTAGGTATCCTGCTCCAAAATCTGGGCGGTTAAAGCAGAGATTTCATAAGCAACACGCTCTTGCTGCCCATCCTCCGTTCGCTTTATGTATGTACGGCTTTGCAGCCTGCCTTCTATACGGATGCGATCCCCAGTGTGACAAAGTGCGATTTCGTCTGCGGTTCGTCCCCAAAAAATGCAGGGCAGATAGTCTGCACGGCGGAAGGTTCGCTGAACGGCCAGCATGGCATCGCAGATCTCCCGTCCCAGAGGGGTACGCCGATAGATGGGCTCTTTACACAGCGGACCCTCAATGATCACATTATTACAGGGCTCTGCGTCCTCTGCTGTGATAGAAAAAGCAAAAATGAAGATCAGCAGATGACGGCTTCCGCCGGTGCGAGTGTTGTGAGATCGGATCTGGCCGTTTACTGTCAGCATACTGCCGCCGGACAGGTCAATTGTGTCGAGTATTCTTTCTTCCACCACCACGGGAAGACAGTCAGAATTACCGGACAGGCGGGGGATATCCAGATAAAAGCGATAAAAGCGTTTGCCGTGGTTTTCGTGGGAGAATTCCGGTAACTCCACCAACTGCCCCCGGACTGTGATTTGATTAAAGATATGTTCCATAGTACCACCTCAAATTTCAGATGTATGGAACATTCTATGCGCCAATCCTTTAAAAAGAACGAAGCGTTCTCAGCGTTTTTTGGCAGGTTTTCTGCTTTTTGAAGTGGTTTTGGGTGCCGGCTTTCGTGGCGGTGCAGGTTTCTTGACAGGGGGTTTCCCTTTGACAGGCGGTTTTGCGGTATATCCGCCGGGTTTTGGCGGTACAGCCCGGATCAGACATTTCGGTCCGGTGCCGATCAGATCCTCCCTGTGGGCCTTGATAAGAGCCTCACGAACCAAGTAATAGTTCTTGGGATTGCGGTATTGAATCAATGCACGCTGCATTGCCTTCTCGTGAGGATCTGTGGGCACATATACCTTCTCCATTGTCCGAGGGTCAAGTCCGGTATAGTACATCACTGTGGACAGGGTAGAAGGGGTGGGGTAGAAGTCCTGAACCTGCTCCGGATTGTAGCCCATATCCCGGATGTATTCAGCCAGTTCCACGGCTTCCTTCAGAGTAGAGCCGGGGTGACTGGACATGAGGTAGGGGACAAGGAACTGGTTCATGCCGTATTGCTTATTAAGGGCGTAGTATTTCTCCACAAATTTGTTGTAGACTGCATTTTTCGGCTTACCCATGCGCATCAGAACCGCATCGGAGACATGCTCCGGTGCAACTTTCAGCTGACCGGAGATATGGAATTGAACAAGCTCCTTGAAGAAAGTATCCTTCTTATCGGCCAGCAGATAGTCGAAACGGATGCCGCTTCGTACAAATACTTTTTTAACGCCCTCAATTTTACGCAGTTTGCGCAAAAGAGCAACATAGTCGGAGTGATCGGCCTTCATGTTTTTGCACGGGGTGGGGAACAGGCATTGCCGCCCGCCACAGGCACCTTTGGTCAGCTGTTTCTCACAGGCAGGCGCACGGAAATTGGCGGTTGGGCCGCCTACATCATGAATATAGCCCTTGAAGTCCTTTTCTTTGACGATCTTTTCCGCTTCATCCAGAATAGATTCATGACTTCTGGATTGGATGATCCGTCCCTGATGGAATGTCAGTGCGCAGAAAGAGCAAGCGCCAAAACACCCACGGCAGCTGGTCAAACTGAATTTTACTTCCTCAATGGCAGGAACGCCGCCGGCCTTGGTGTAGCTGGGATGCCAGGTGCGTTCATAGGGGAGGGCGTAAACCGCATCCATTTCTGCTTGGGTCAAGGGCTTCTGGGGCGGATTCTGCACAACGAATTCTTTGCCATAGGCTTCCACCAAACGCTTTGCGGTAAAGGGGTCGCAATTGCCGTACTGCACCTTAAAGGATTCAGCATATTTCCGTTTATTCTTTTGAATCTCTTCAAAGGATGGAAGGGTAATTGTGGGCAGGCTCTCATCCGGCTCAGCGGTTTTGAACACAGTGCCATCAATGTAGGTGATGTCCTTGACATCCAGTCCGGAGTTGAGGGCATCTGCGATTTCAATAATACTCTTTTCGCCCATGCCGTACATCAAAAGGTCCGCCTGAGAATCCAGCAAGATAGAGCGTTTCATGCTTTCGGACCAGTAATCGTAATGCCCCAAACGGCGTAAGCTGGCTTCAATACCGCCAATTAAAATGGGCACATCCTTATAGCACTGGCGAATCAGATTGCAGTAAACGACAGTTGCATAGTCCGGCCGCTTACCCATCACACCGCCGGGCGTGTAAGCGTCGGTTTTGCGTTTGTGCTTAGTGACAGAATAGTGATTGACCATGGAATCCATGTTGCCACCGGAGACAAGGAAGCCCAAACGGGGCCGTCCGAACACATCAATGGATTTGGGATTTTTCCAGTCCGGCTGAGAAATGATACCCACGCTGTAACCGTGGCTTTCCAGAATGCGGCTGATAATGGCATGACCAAATGAGGGATGGTCCACATAGGCATCCCCAATGATATATACAAAATCGCAGCATTCCCAGCCGCGTTCCAGCATTTCCTGCTTGCTGATCGGAAGAAAGCTCATCATTCGCCCTCCTGAATGTAGTGGAAATATTATAGCAGAGAATGTAAAAAAAGAGAAGTACTTTTTCATTTGTTGACAAGCATGGTATAATCAAGAAAAAGGAGGTATGCCTGTGGCTGTCAGATTGAACGAAGATAAGGAAATGGTAAATGCAATCCGGGAGGGGCTGAAACGCACCGGAGGCTATTGTCCGTGCCGGTTGCAGCGCACGGAGGAGAACAAGTGTATTTGCGCAGAATTCCGCGCCCAGATTGAAGATCCGGACTTTAAGGGATACTGCCATTGTATGTTGTACTATAAAGATTAAAAAACTTTTATAAAACCGAAAAAAAGTGTTGACAAATTTTGCATCGCGTGGTATTATAGCCAAGCGGTCAGGCAATAGCCTTTCCGAAAATGGGCGAGTGGTGGAATTGGTAGACTCGCTAGATTCAGGTTCTAGTGTCCATTACGGACGTGCGGGTTCAAGTCCCGCCTCGCCCACCAAAGAAGACAGCCGCAAGGCTGTCTCTTTTTTGCCAGCCGAGCCTTGCCAAAACAGAGTGAACCCCTTGATTTCCAATGAAAACGGAGATCAAGGGGTATTTTTACGCTATTTTTACCTGTTTCTCGCTGTTCGTTACATTTTCGCCCTTTTTCCGTCGGCGATGTCGGCGATCAGTCGTTTTTTGCGGATATTATTGATTTTAGATTGAGAATACCGAGAGCAAATTCGTTTTAAGGCAAAAAAGAAAAACAAACTTGCCAAGCAGACGTGAGTGATGGTGGGCAAGTGTTTCTAAATATTTAGAAAAAACATTGCAGGAATTACATTTTAGGTGTAGAATATAATAAAATTTTTGTATAAAGATTTCCGACACAGGAGGAATTCACATGAAGTTATGGAGCAAACGCGTCATCAGCCTTTTACTGGCGCTGGTGATGCTCTGCGGCATGATGCCGATGACGGCGTTTGCCACAGAGGAAGCGGAATCTGTCTGTGACCACACCTACGAAAACGGCAGCTGCATTGGTTGCGAGGAAAAAGATCCCAATAAATTGGATCTAAACGGTCTGAATGTATTGTGCCTTGGTGACAGCATCACAGCGGGTCAGGGCCTGACCACCGATACCCGTTGGACCAATGTCCTGGCAAGCAAATACGGCTGGAATTTGACCAACAAATCCCAGGGCGGTATTTCTCTGTCGTCTTACTATTACACGGCCAATGGCAAATCCGATGTCAGTATCGCGAAAAAGGCAGAAATCTTGAAAACAATGACCACAAAGCCCGATGTGATCATCGTCTGGGGAG
>JAZORJ010000188.1:0-4017 GCA_045656525.1 Faecousia sp.
GGCTTGCCTGCATTGGCCGATGACTCCGGTATTGCAGTGGATGCGTTGAACGGTGAACCGGGCATCTACTCCGCCCGATACGGTTTCGACGAAACTTTGGATGATTGGGGCAGACTCTGTCTTCTGCTGAAAAACACCGAGCATGTGCCGGATGGTCAGCGGCAGGCAAAATTTGTCTGTGTGATTACCTTTGTCCATCCGGATGGGCAGGTAATTCAGGCCAGAGGTGAGATCCACGGCGAGCTTCTTCGGGAAGCCAAGGGCGAAAACGGCTTTGGTTATGATCCGATTTTTTACTATCCCCCTCTGGGAAAGACAACAGCGGAGCTGTCCGAGGATGAGAAAAATGAGGTTTCCCATCGGGGCGTTGCGTTAAAGAAATTTTATGAAATGATGAAGGAGGCAGGTTATGCTGACAAGTAAAGAACGCGCAGACCTGCGCGCAATGGCAACCACAATCGATACTACTTTGATGGTTGGCAAAAGCGGTGTGACCGAGACAGTTATTGCTGAAGCAGAGAATCTGCTGACTGCCCGGGAATTGGTTAAGGGTAAGGTTCTGGAAGGCGCTATGATGACCCCCAGAGAAGTATGTGACGAAATCTGCGAGGCCACCGGTGCGGATGGCGTTGCGGTAATTGGTACGAAATTTGTCATTTACCGTTTCAGCGAAAAATGTCAGGAAGAGCGCAATCAGACCGGCCGCGCCAAGCGGAAGACTACCCCTGCGTCCAAAAAAGACCCGGTACGCAAGGGCATCCGTGCCCGCCGTCAGGCCGAAAAGAAGGTTCGGGAGCAGCGCAATGCTTATTTCCGCCAGCAGGCTATCGAAAAGGCGATTGAGCGCAGTCGTGAGAAGCAACTCCGGGGCGAAGAGTAACAACTGAAAATATCCATGGGTATGAGGAAAGGGGAAATGTGTCATGTGTAACGAGTATTTCTGTCCACCAACGCTGAAAGCCTATATGGAAGCAACGGGATTCTGTGACCTGAATGCAGATTTCCGCCGACTACCCATGGAAAAATTGGAGCAAGCGGCAATCAGCTTGCTCAAACCCAGTCGTGTTCCTCATGTATTGGGCTGCCGGGACACGGCAATTGCCATGGCAAGGCATTGGGGCGCGAATGAAGTGGATGCGGCAAGAGCTGCCCTGCTGCATGATGTCACCAAGGCACAGGACGGGCCGCTGCAATTGACATTGGCAGGGGAGTATGGTATCAGACTGAAGGCTTTTGGGCAAAAATATCCCAAAACCCTCCATGCTCTGACCGGTTCTCTGGTTGCGGAGCGGTTGTTTGGGGAAAATGAAGCGGTGGTGCAAGCCATTCGCCACCACACCACCGGAAAAGCAAATATGAATCTGCTGGAAAAGATTATTTATGTGGCGGATTATATGGAACCTAACCGGGATTTTCCCGGCGTGGAAAAACTGAGAGAATTGGCCTTCACCGATTTGGATGAGGCTGTGAAATTCGGACTTACAATGACATTGGATTATTTGAATCAGCAGGGAAGTGAAGTGTCCCCCGAATCTCGGGAGGCCTTGGCCTGGCTGAACAGGAAAGGATAATGGATTATGTTGAGTGCAAAGGAAGTTGCCCTGAAAGTTACCAAGGCTTTGGATGAAAAGAAGGGCATCGATATTAAACTGCTGAGGATTGACGAGGTTTCCAGTCTGGCGGATTATTTTGTAATCTGTACCGGTACGGTCAATACCCATGTTAAGACCTTGTGCGATTATGCAGAGTACACCATGGAACAGCTGGGCGAGCCCATGCTGGGCCGTGAGGGGCATCGTGGCAACTCTTGGGAACTGCTGGACTTCGGCTCTGTTGTTGTCCATGTGTTTACCGACGAGGCGCGGAAATTCTACGACTTGGAGCGTCTGTGGGCAGATGCAGAGGTCGTTGATTTGTCCAGTATTATTATTGAGGAAAGATAATTTGAAGTTGATAGTTGATAGTGGAAAGTGGAAAGTTCGGTGTTCCTGAAAAAGTTAGGAATTTCTGTAACTTTCAACTTTCAACTGTAAACTTTCAACTCATCTATGAGGTGAAAGAAATGGCTAATTATGAACATTCCGCCATTGAGGCAAAATGGCAGAAATATTGGGAAGAGAACAATACTTTCCATACAGATGTATGGGATTTCTCTAAGCCTAAGTACTATGTGCTGGATATGTTCCCGTATCCCTCCGGCGTGGGTCTGCATGCTGGCCATCCTGAGGGTTACACGGCTACGGACATTATGTCCCGTATGAAGCGGATGCAGGGTTACAACGTTCTGCACCCCATGGGCTACGACTCCTTCGGTCTGCCTGCGGAGCAGTATGCTGTGGACACCGGCAACCATCCCAACGGTTTTACTCAAACAAATATTGCTACCTTCTCCAATCAGTTGAAGGAGCTGGGTTTTGACTACGACTGGTCCAAGGTTCTGGCAACCTCCAATCCTGATTTCTACAAGTGGACCCAGTGGATTTTCAAGAAGCTGTATGAGGCAGGCTATGCCAAGCGTATTGAGATGCCCGTCAACTGGTGTGAAGCGTTGGGTACGGTTCTTGCCAACGACGAAGTCATCGACGGCAAGTCCGAGCGTGGCGGCTATCCCGTTGTAAAGAAGATGATGATGCAGTGGGTCATCGACCAGCCTGCATTTGCAGAAAAACTGCTGGAAGGTCTGGACGAGATCGACTGGCCGGAATCCACCAAGGAAATACAGCGTAACTGGATCGGCAAGTCCACCGGTGTTGAGGTGGATTTCAAGCTGGTTGGCGGTGGCGAGTTCTCCATCTATACCACCTGTATCGAAACCATCTACGGCATCACCTTCATGGTGCTTGCTCCCGACGGTAAGATCACCCAGTCTCTCATGGATCGGGTACAGAATCGGGAAGAAGTCGAAGCCTACATCAAGGAAGCGGCTTCCAAGAGTGAAATTGACCGCACCGATGCCACCAAGACCAAGACCGGTTGTCCTTTGAAGGGCGTGTACGCCATCAACCCGGTCAACGGCAAGGAAGTTCCCGTATTCATCGGTGACTTCGTGCTGGGCAACTACGGCACCGGTGCTGTTATGGCCGTTCCCAGCCACGATCAGCGTGACTTTGAGTATGCTGTTGCCCACAATATCCCCATGATTCAGGTCATCGAGGGCCGGGATGTGTCCGAGCGTGCCTTTGAAAAGCAGGATTATCTGGGCAAGGGTTGCAAACTGGTCAACTCCGAGGAGTTTACCGGCCTGACCGTGGAGGAGGCCAAGGAGGCCATCACCTGCAAGCTGGAAAAGCAGGGTGTAGCAAGACGGAAGGTCAACTACCACTTCCGTGAGTGGATCTTTGCCCGTCAGCGTTACTGGGGCGAACCCGTTCCCTGTGTGTACACCTCATCCGGCAAGACTGTGTTCCTGCCGGATGAGGAGCTGCCCTTGGTCCTTCCGGAACTGGAAGACTACAAGGGTCGTAACGGACAGGCACCTCTGGAAAATGCAACCGAGTGGAAGCAGTACGACCAAAACGGCATTAAGGGTCTGCGTGAGACCTCTACCATGCCCGGATCTGCCGGTTCTTCTTGGTACTACATGCGCTATATCGACCCCAACAACGACAAAGCATTCTGCGATCCGGAGCTTTTGAAGCACTGGATGCCTGTTGACCTTTACATCGGCGGCCCGGAGCACGCGGTTGGTCACCTGATTTACTCCCGTATCTGGAACCGCTTCCTGTACGATAACGGTCTGTCTCCTGTGAAGGAGCCCTTCAAGAAGCTGGTGCATCAGGGCATGATCCTTGGTGAAAACGGCATCAAGATGGGCAAGCGTTTCCCGGAATTTGTGGTCAATCCCAGTGATATCGTCCGGGAATACGGTGCAGACACCCTGCGTCTGTACGAAATGTTCATGGGCCCGCTGGAAGTGTCCAAGCCTTGGAGTACTGCCGCTGTGGCCGGCGCAAGAAAGTTCATCAACCGTGTGTGGAACTTCTTCACCGAGCCTGCCAATATCACCGATGCTGACGA
>JAZORJ010000189.1:0-4231 GCA_045656525.1 Faecousia sp.
GCTTCCATCCTGATGAACCACGGTTATGCCCAGAACACCGTTATTGAGCTGACCTTCAGCGACGGTACTACCGTTAAGGTGGTCAACTTCCACGGCTTCTTCCATGAAGGCAGCAACAAGTTTGTGATTCTGGACGAAACCAATGCGGCTGATTATATCGGTGAAAGCTTCATTAAGCAGAACGGCGACATTTACAGCACTGTTACGCTGGTGGATGTCAACATTTCCACCGAGTATATCGAAGCATGGTCCATCCTGACTGCAGAGCACTACAATGCAATTCTCAACGGCCTGTTCTCCTTGACTCCGGCCGAGGTTCCCGGTTCTGATCTGTATCTGATGCCCTTTGCCATGGGCGAGGACATGAAGTATGATGCAGAGGCTATGCAGGCGGATATTGAAAAGTACGGCCTGTACACCTATGAGGACTTCGCTCCCTATATGACAGTGGAGCAGTTCAATCTGCTGAACCTGTCTGTTTGGAAGGTATCTGTGGGCAAGGGCTACATTACCTTTGAGGACATCCTGTTCTTGACTGGTATCCATCTGAATTAATAATCCCATCACTAAGGCCCGGCTGGAAACAGCCGGGCCTTATTTTTGATTTCGTTCCATCAGGTGATGAAAGGCAGGAAGTCATTATAATATTTTTTCTTTTTGTGCTTGCATTATCTTGACACTTGTGCTAGAATGTACAGTGTTGGATTATATACACTGGCATCGGTATAGGTTTGTGGCAAATCGCACAAGAAAAGATGCCTAAATGAAAGGAAAGAAGAACCAAAATGAAGAATCTCAACCGTACATTGAGCCTTCTGCTGGCTGTTGTGCTGATGCTCTCCTGCGTCCCCACAGTTGCTCTGGCGGAAACGACTCCGGAACTGCCTCATGCTTCTATTACCGCAGTTAGCAATGAGGATCTGACATTCGCTATGAATTTCAAGGTCGATGTGCCCACTGAGGAGCAGATTGCCTACTATGGCGACTGGTATGCCGACTTTGAGTTGACTGTCAACAAGCAGGTTACCTTCAATGCTGATGGTGAAGGCGACGGCTGGCTGTCCGGCCAGTACGACGAATGGTCTGAAAACTGGGTTAATGTTCCCTTTAAACCCGTCACCCTGGAAGCAGGTCAAACCTTGAAGATCATGGCCTTTGCAGCAGAGATGATGAACCAGCCCGGCTTGAAGCTGACCTATCTGGATGTTTGCAGCAGCGTTCAGGACTTCAACTGCGGTGTGTATTTCACCGACGAGTTCTTGGCTGCGAACCCCGATCTGGAAGTTAAGCTGGAACTGAAAATGTACAACCCCGCTAACGAAAACGAAAACTATGTCGTTGGCGACACCTATGTTTTCGATACAGCAGCTCCTAAACTGCCCACCGCAAAGGTCTCCGAGATCACCAATGATGATTTGACCTTCGCAATGAATTTCCGTGTCAACTCCGTTACTGAGGAACAGCTGGCCTATTACGGCAACTGGTATGCAGATTTTGAGTTGACCATCAACAAGAAGGTTTCCTTCGACGCGGAAGGTACAGCCAACGGTTGGCTGTCCGGCCAGTACGACGAATGGTCCTACGACTGGGTCAATGTTCCCTTTGGCAAGAATGCCCCTGTGACCATTGAGGCGGGTGAAACCGTCAAGATCATGGCCTTTGCTGCCAAGTTGATGGACGAACCCGGTTTGAAGTATACCGTCAAGGAAGTCTACGAGACCGTCAAGGACTTCAACTGCGGCGTCTATTTTGACGACGAGTTCTTGACTGCGAACCCCGATCTGGAAGTCAAGCTGGAACTGAAAATGTACAATCCTGCCAACGAGGCAGAGAGCTACGTGATCGGCGAGACCTACACATACAAAAATCCCATCGTGGCGAAGAACACCACCACCGGCAAGGTTTACGACAGCGTCAGTGAGGCTCTGCTGGATTGTGCAGATGGTCAGACAGTTGTCCTGTTGAAGAATGTCGAGGAGCGCGTCGTCTACACACTGGAAAATACCACTCTGGATTTGAATGGCAATACTTTGAAGGCTGAATATATCTCCTGCTTCGGCGATATCGTGGACAATAGTGCTGAAAACACCGGCCTGTTGGTTGTTGACTCCAACAAGTTCATGATTCGTGAAGACAACGCCCAGTTGCCCATCCGTACCGAGAACGGTTACCTCTTTGCAGAGGTAAAGTTTAACGCAAGATACGACGCAACGAAGAGCGCCTTTGGCTTCCAGCCTTTCATCGAAGCAGGCATGCTGGAGTTTCTGAAAAATGGTAGTGATGCTACCGGCGTTACTATTCAGGTACAGGTTACCTGGAAACAGAAGGACGGCTACCGTTCCCAGAGCTTCGTTTATAAGGAAGAACTGGTGAATCAATTCCTGAACTCCTATAATCCCAGCACCAACAAATACAAAGAGACCTTTACTCTGACCCTGAGCGGTGCAGAGAACTTCACCGATTTGACCTTTACCGCAATGGTCGTATCTGAACAAAATGTAAAATTTTCTTCTTGAATCTAACGAAAGGAGTATATGACTTATGAAAAAGACTTATTTAGAGCCCGATGTGGAGTTCATCAGCCTGGTCCCCAAGGATGCCATCACTGCTAATGATGACTATGTTGATGGTGATATGGGCTTGGACTCTAGTTGGGAGTGGTAACCACTCATGCGTGAGCCCTACATGATTTGCAAAATCGCAGATTTAATTGCAGAGATTCCTACAGCGGACGGCCTTGCCGTCCGCTGTAAGGATTATCTATGGCAGCAAAACACTGCGCCAGACATTATTGTCCGTCGCGAATTATATAATTGGGATCATTTTGATCTGCGTGCACCGCAAAATTCTGTAGCATATATAGAATCCGGCAGGCATTTTTATAGACAGCTACTTGCTTTTGATGGTCTTTATCTCCATTCCTCCGCAGTAGTGCAGGACGGAAGGGCTTACCTGTTCTCCGGACACAGTGGGATTGGAAAGTCTACCCATACCCGTCTGTGGATTGACACCTTTGGAGGGGATACTCGCATTATCAATGACGACAAGCCTGCGTTGCGCTGTATTGATGGTATTTGGTATGCCTATGGCACCCCATGGTGCGGCAAGGATGGAATCAATCTCAACGAAAAAGCACCCCTTGCGGGTATTTGCTTCTTGAAGCAAGGTGAGCATAACCGTATTCGCCGACTAACACAGGCAGAGGCTTTCCAGAAATTTTACAGTCAAACCATTCGGTATATGGTAAATACCGATGAATTGGATGCGTTACTCCGACTTTTGGAAGACTTGCTGAGTAAAATTCCCGTATACGAACTGGAAAATCTACCGGAGCCGGCAGCTGCTCGGCTTAGCAACGAAACAATGTTACGAGGCGCATTGGAGGCTAATTTATGAAAATCAAAAAAGACTTTGTATTGCGCCAAATCGCGAACATCTGGGTTGTTTTGCCATTGGCGGAACAAACGCTGGATTTTAACGGCATGCTGACTGTAACAGAGACTGGCGTGTTGCTGTGGAAACTGTTGGAACAAGGATGTAATATGCAGGCCCTTGCGGATGCATTGCTTAGTGAATATGATGTTTCTGAGGAAAAAGCCTGGATGGATGCGGAGAAATTTGTCAACAAACTGATACATCTGGGTTGCTTGGAAGCGGACTGACCTCCTACAGTTAATGATAATATTTCTTGATTACAGGATTACAACTATGAAAAAGACAACCAATCTACTTGCAGCGTTATTGCTGGTGGCGTGCTTGCTGTTGACCGCTTGCAGTCAAACTGGACCCGGTAATACTTCTACTGTTCCATCTTCCAATACTGCGACCAGTATTCCATCTTCTGGTATTGTACAGGGTGGTTTAGATGACAGTTTCTTTGATGACGATGTTCCCTCATCTAGTGGTGCTCTCCAACCTTCTACAGGCACATCAACCCCCAGTAGTTCAGCACCATCTACACAGTCGTCAATACCCACTACTTCCACTACACAGCCCACTACGCAACCTACGACACAGCCTGCTACTCAACCATCCACATCTCCTGCAAAGCCCGGTGATTCCATGACATTTGAACGTTTTCAGGCAATGACTGGTGCGGAGCAGCGGGCGTTCCAGGACTCTTTCGAGAGCTTGGATGCTTTCTTTGAGTGGTATAACCCCGCCAAGGAGACCTACGAGAAAGAGAATCCTTCTATTGAAATTGGCGGCAATGGCGTGGTTGACTTAGAGA
>JAZORJ010000190.1:0-5120 GCA_045656525.1 Faecousia sp.
AACCGGTTCACATTGCAGGATTATTACGACCAGCTGGTGCAGCTGAAAAGCATGGGTTCTGTGGAAGACCTCCTTGCTCAGATGCCCGGCGGCGCGAACCTGAAAGGTGTGAAGGTGGACGATAAGGCCATGGGTAGAACCGAGGCCATTATCCTGTCCATGACTCCCAAGGAGCGGGAAAATCCCGGCATTATCGCCGCATCCCGGAAAAAGCGGATCGCCGCCGGTGCCGGCGTGAAAGTAGAAGATGTAAACCGGATGCTCAAATCCTTTGAACAGATGCAAAAGCTAATTAAGCAGTTCTCCGGCCCGGGCGCAGGCAAGAAGATGAAGCGCATGAAAGGCCTTGGCGGATTCGGAGGATTTCCCGGATTCTAAAACAATATGTCATCGCGAACCAGCGCGCACGCTGGTGTGGCGATCTCCGTAGTTTTCCGGAATGTCCGGGGGATTGCCACGTCGCTTCGCTCCTCGCAATGACAGTTAATAGGTTCGTTGAAAGCAATTTGCTTTGCGATATATAAACTTTTAAATTTTTATGGAGGTGAAACCCATGGTTAAAATCAGACTGAGAAGAATGGGCGCAAAGAAGGCTCCTTTCTACCGGATCGTTGTTGCTGACTCCCGTAGCCCCCGCGATGGCCGCTGCATCGAGGAGATCGGTACCTACAACCCCCTGGTCGAGGCTAACAACATCACCATCGATGCTGAAAAGGCTCAGACTTGGATCAAGAACGGCGCTCAGCCCACCGACACTGTTCGTGGTCTGCTGAAGAAGGCCGGCGTTCTGTAATTGCCCCCCGAAGGAGTTAGACCAATGAAAGAACTTTTGCTGTATATGGCAAAGAATCTGGTGGACGATCCCGATGCTGTTACCGTTACAGAAGTGGAAAACGAGGACGGTAAGGTGTTGGAACTGCGTGTTGCCGAAGGCGACATGGGTAAAGTGATCGGCCGTCAGGGTCGGATCGCCAAGGAGATCCGTACCATCATCAAGACAGTTGCCCTGCGCACAGGCGAACGGGTTACCGTCGAAATTATGGATTAACGGGTATGCGTGGCGGTATAGTCACGCATTTCTCGTTCTTTGGAGGAAGACAATGAAACTGCAATTTGTGGAAGCCGGCGAGATCGTCACCACCCACGGTGTTCGGGGTGAAGTGAAGGTGCTGCCTTGGCTGGATTGCCCGGATATGCTCTGCGAATTTGATCGCTGCCGCTTGGACGGCAAGGAAATGATCATTGATCAGTGTCGGGTACAAAAGACCTGCAATCTTGTAAAACTGCGTGGCATCGATACCATGGAAGAAGCCCAAAAGCTCCGTGGCAAGATCATCGAGTTGTATCGGGAAGATATCGACGATGAGGTGATCTTTGCGGCCGAGCTGGTCGGCATGGAAGTGTACGCAGGCGATGTATGCATCGGCAAGATTACCGAGGTTCTGGATTATCCCGGCAACAGCGTATATGTTGTGGACGAGGGAAAGTATATGCTCCCTGCGGTGAAGGAATTTATTCTGTCCACGGATATGGAAGAAAACAGAATGCAGGTCAAGCTCATTGAGGGTATGCGCAGCGATGAGAATTGATATTTTGACCCTTTTCCCGGAAACACTGGGGGATGTGCTATCGGAAAGTATCCTCGGCCGTGCGCAGGAGCGGGGATTTATCCGCATTGAAGCCCATCAGATTCGGGATTACACAGCCAACAAGCAGAATCAGGTGGACGATTATCCCTACGGCGGCGGCCGTGGCGCGGTGATGACCGCAGATCCGCTGTACCGCTGTTGGGAAGCAGTGTGCGATGAGGCCGGCGGCCCGGTGCATACCGTTTATCTGTCCCCCTGCGGCCATACCTTCAAGCAGGAGGACGCTATCCGACTGAGCAAAATGGACAATATCATTTTGGTGTGCGGCCATTACGAGGGCATTGACCAGCGTTTTATCGATGAATGCGTGGACGAAGAAATTTCCTTGGGAGATTTTGTCCTCACCGGCGGCGAAATCGCGGCCATGGCTGTGACGGATGCTGTGTGTCGCATGGTTCCCGGCGTTTTGGCAGATCCGGAATGCTTTGAGGACGAAAGCCACTTTAACGGCCTGTTGGAGTATCCCCAGTACACTCGCCCCGCGGTGTGGCACGGACGGGAAATCCCGGAAATTCTCACCTCCGGCAATCATGAAAAAGTGCGCCAATGGCGGCGCAAACAGTCCCTGCGGCGAACAAGAGAGCGTCGCCCGGATATGTATGAAAAACTGGATCTCAGCTCCAAGCAGGACAAGAAACTGTTAATGGAAATGGATGCAGAAGATGAAAGATAAAAGCACCTCCGACGGAGGTGCTTTTTGTGTTATTTAGTACTATGTTTTTTTCGTATATAGATTAACAGCAGAATAACAAATGCGATCGGAGAACCATAAACCATGAGTGTTGCCATTGTATGAACATTAGGTTCAAATATTTGGCCGTTATAGAGGTTGCAAATTAGCATGATTGTACCACAGACGAAAACCAGCATCAAAAAGACGGAAGAAATTATGAAATGAATAACCCGATGGGATTTTTTAGTTTTAGGGGACTGCTGTTCCGTGTTATCCCAACCCAAAAGCAAGTGATTGGGGGTTATCTTAAACAATTCACATAGTTTTATGCAGGTGTCAATATCTGGAGTGGATTGCCCCTGTTCCCATTTTGAGATAGCCTGTCTTGAAATATGCAAATGCTCAGCAACTTCCTCCTGTGATAAATTTGCCTGTTTGCGTAATAATTGTAAATGTTTAGCGAACTCTGTCATTGATGATGCGTTCAAGATAAAACCTCCTAAATATTTTCCAAGATAACCTTGGTGTGTTAGATTATCTGTCAAGTTCAGTATATCAATTTAGACGGTTGCGGAACAGATGCAATCTCTTACATTTCCGCAACCATCAGTTGCTATTTGGGTTTTAAGGCTTACTGTATAGTGGATAATTCAAATCCCACCGAAAATTTTCGGTGGGATAGGCTTTATTTCCGAACAAACAGCACGCCCAGCGTATCCGGGCCGCAGTGGCAGGATACGGTGCAGCCGGCGGTGGTCTCATAGACCGCGTTGAAATGACCATGTTCCTCAATGGCTTCCTTTACGGCGGTCAGGCAGGGCTCTGTGACGGTGGTATAGGTCAGGAACATCTCATCACGAACGATGTCGTCCCGGTCGGCTAGACGATCCTTAACATAGTTTGCAAGGCACTTGGCGTAATTGCCCCGGTATTTCTTTACGACGCCCATCTTGCCGTCCTTGACCTCGATGCAGGGCTTCAAATTCAGCAGATTGGCACCCAAGGCGGCGGTAGCGGAGCAACGGCCGCCTTTAACCATATATTGCAGCTGGTCCAGCAGGAAGCTGGCCTCGATCCGGGGTGTGTAGGCATTGAGTTTTTCTGCGATCAGATCCAAATCGTCATACTTCTTGATTAAACGGCATGCTTCCAGTACCACAAGACCGTGACCGGTGGAGAGGTTCTGAGAGTCGACCACACGGACATTGGGATAATCCTCAGCGGCAAGGCAGGCATTTTGATAGGAAGAGGAGAAACCGGAGCCCAAGCTGATATGAATAATGCCATCATATTGATCCGCAAATTTACCGAACAGTTCCTGATATTCACCCACATTGTAGGCGGTGGTGGAACACAGGTCGCCACCGGCAGCCACATGGGTAAAAATATCAGCGGGCGTGATGGTTTCACCGTCCGAATAGGCTTGGCCGTTCTTGATTACGGTCAGCCGGGCAAGGTCGATATTATGCTCTGCCAGTTGGGCAGGGGAGAGATCACAGGTGCTGTCAGCAAGAATTTTAATATTCATAAACTTTTTCCTTTCTATATCAAATCCAAAGGTCTATGTGGTTGAAATTTATAAAATATTTGATAAAATAGTAACATAAAAAATGATGTTCGTCAAGACTGGGAGATGTTCCGAAGGAGGTTTGGGTGTGAAACTGAAATTTATTGTGACGGGTATGACCTGTGCCGCCTGTTCGGCCAGAGTGGAAAAGGTTACCCGGGCGGTGACAGGTGTGTCGGATGCGCAGGTGAATCTTATGGGCGGCACAATGACTGTGGAAGCTGCCGATTCCGTGGTTCAGGACGCCATCATCAAAGCAGTTATAGATGCCGGTTACGGTGCGCGGCCGGCGGGAGAAAAAGCACCTCTGCCTGCCAAGGACGAATCCAAGGAAAAGCTCTCCAAACTCATCGCATCCGGTGCATTTTTGCTTGTTTTGATGTATTTTACCATGGGACACATGGTTGGCCTACCCGTACCCCATTGGTATCACGGGATGGAAAACGCTCTGGTAGCGGCGCTGCTTCAATTCTGTCTGACCCTGCCGGTGATCGTTCTGAATATGGGTTATTATACCCGGGGATTCAAGGCACTATGTCACCGCAGTCCCAATATGGATAGCCTGATCGCTGTGGGCAGCGGTGCGGCTTTGATTTATGGCGTGATCGCACTGTTTCGTATGGCCTTTTCCGTGGGCCATGGCGACTGGCAGACAGTGGAGATTTACAGCAAAAATTTGTATTTTGAGTCGGCGGCCATGATTTTGACCCTGATTTCCTTGGGAAAGTTTCTGGAATCCCGGGCAAAGGGCAAGACAGGTGATGCCATCCGTGGGTTGATGGATTTGCGGCCGGTGACGGCAACAGTGCTGCGCAATGATGCGGAAGTGACCGTGCCTGCGGAGGAAGTCCGGGTAGGTGATGTGGTCATCGTGCGTTCCGGCGGTCGTATTCCCGTGGACGGAGTGGTTTTGGAAGGCCGTGGCGCGGTGGATCAAAGCGCATTGACCGGTGAAAGCGTGCCGGTGGATGTAGAAATCGGAAGTAGGGTTGCAGCGGCAACCATCCTTTCGGAGGGATATTTGAAATTCCGGGCGGAAAAAGTGGGAGAGGATACCACCTTGCAGCAGGTAATCCACATGGTGGAGGAAGCCGGCGGATCCAAAGCACCCATTGCCCGCCTTGCGGACAAGATCGCCGGGGTATTCGTACCTGTAGTGATGGGACTTGCGTTGGTAACCTTTGCCATCTGGATGTTTGCCGGTTACGGATTGGAATTTTCTCTTACTTGC
>JAZORJ010000191.1:0-4275 GCA_045656525.1 Faecousia sp.
ACAGGTCTTTGCTGGTGCACAGTGGTAACGGTATCACTGCCGAATTGGTCGATGCCAAGAAACACAATAATTACAAGCAAATAAAACGGCGCGAACACAATCCAATTATCCCGTTTCATGGACATCACCTCTGCTTATTTGTATGCCCTTCTCCCCTATCACAGAACTTTTTTCCACGATTTGTCATAGTATGACTAGGAACGACAGTTCCAGATTCGTTATGATAGGAGGAATGATTGTGGACAACAAGAAAAACAGCCCTAGACCCGGCGAGGGGCGGTTGCCTGCTCTGGCTCCGCTGGCAAACCCTTATGTTCCCTTTCAAATGGAATGCCCACCGCTGTACGAACCCGGAAAGGCTCTGATTCGCGGGACGGTATACGAAGGCTTAGACCTGCCCTTCATGGGTATGGTCAACCAACAGGAAAAACCAATGACCCCGAAAACACAATTGCAGACTTTGGCATTTATGATACAGGAGCTTGCGCTGTATCTGGATACCCATCCCAATGACAAAGAGGCTCTGGAATTGTACCGAAATTATCAGAAGGTATACCACAAACAAATGATGGAATACAACGAGGAACGCCCCTTAAAGCACGGTTTGCCGGTACAAGGGGAACGTTATTGCTGGCTGGATGATCCCTGGCCATGGGAATATGCGGCTAATAAGGAGGGCTGATTATGTTTGTATATGATAAAAAACTGCAATATCCTGTGAAGATCGCCCATCCAAATCCTCGCTTGGCATCTGTCATTATTAGCCAATTTGGCGGCCCAGACGGTGAGTTAGCTGCATCTATGCGTTATCTTGCACAGCGATATTCCATGCCATTTGAAGATCAAAAAGGCTTGCTGACAGATATCGGTACCGAGGAATTGGGCCATTTGGAAATGGTAGGCGCAATCATTCATCAGCTGACACGGAATTTGAAGGATAAGGACATTGTGGGCACACCCTTAGAGCAATATTTTGTGGATCACACAGCCGGTATCTATCCCACCGCTGCCTCCGGATTCCCGTGGACAGCTGCCAGCATGCAGGTAAAAGGCGACCCCATCGCAGATTTGACGGAGGATTTGGCTGCTGAACAGAAAGCAAGAGTAACTTATGACAATATTTTAAGACTTTCGGATGATCCCGATGTAAACGATGTGATCAAGTTCCTTCGAGAACGGGAAATTGTCCACTTCCAGCGCTTCGGTGAGTCGTTGCAGCAATTACGCGAACGGCTGAACCAAAAGAATGTCTATTATATGAATCCTGCCTTTGACATGTAACAAAAATGCCTCGGGATATCCCGAGGCATTTCTTTTTATTTCGCCATAATGGCTTCAATTTCTTCCACAGTTCTGGGAATGTCCGCAGACAGGTCGATAATACCGTCCTCTGTGATCAGCACATCGTTCTCGATACGAACGCCGATTCCCTCATCCTCAATATACAGGCCGGGCTCAACAGTAATGACCATACCGGGACGAAGCAGTACATTTCTGCCGGTGCTGATGTCGTGGGTATCCAAGCCAAGGCTGTGGCTGACGCCGTGATAATAATAGTCACGAACACCCTTGCCGTCCTTGCGAAGCCCCAAATCGTCCAAACGGGACTCGTAGTAATCAATAACCATCTGATTCAGCTCACCGGTGGTGATGCCGGGCTTTGCGTTTGCCATTACAATCCGCTGCGCATCCAATACAGCATTGTAAATCTCTCGCTGGCGGTCCGTAAATTTGCCGTTGATGGGGAAAGTCCGGGAAATATCCGCACAATAATGGCCGGCCGCGCTGCCCAAGTCAATGAGCACCAGTTCGCCATCATGGACAATCTGGTCGTTATTTTCATAGTGCAGCGTCGTTGCACGGGCGCCGCCGGCAATGATGCTGGTGAAGGCATGATCACGAACGCACTGCTTTTTCAGAGAGAGATCGAATACGCCTTCCAGTTCACTTTCGTTCATTTCGGGCTGTGCATGTTTCATCATGGCAATGATGGCGTTGCAAGTCGCCTCCTGCGCCTTGCGCATGAATGAAATCTCTTCCTCGGATTTGATAATACGCATAGCCACCATATCCGCGAAGATATCCTCAATTGCAACGGCGGGATAATGCTGCTGCAAATGCGCAGCCAGAGTGTGGGCTGGGGTATCAGCTTGATCCTCCCGATGGCGCCACAGATCCAGATACACAGTCATCTTGCCAAGTCCGCGGCTGGCAGCAATTGCACTGTGTACGCCAACGGTGAATTCGCTGACATCCCGCACATTCCGAATGCCGGAAATGGCGGTTGCCTCATCAGCGCGCATACGCCCGCCGACCCATTTCGCCAACACCTCATCAAAAGGCTCGATATAGAGTTCCTCGAACACTTCGTTTTTATCATTTTTGCGCAGAACGAGAATCATATTTTCCCGGTCAATACCGGTCAAATAAAAGAAATTACGGTCTACATAAAAGGGATAGGCACTGTCCAGCGATTTCATAACCGCTTTGCCGGAGAAAATGCAGATCATGCAGGGGCCTTGTTTCTGTGAAATCAGTCTTTGCCGTCTTTCAATATATGCTTCTTTCATATTATCGCCTCCGATCGTTTATGGCATAATTATAGAGCATTCCACCGCATCTGTCAACTTTTCCATAATAAACATGGTACTGTATTTTTGGCAAAATACTTGTTTTTTGGGGGTCAAAGGAGTATGATAATGTAAAAACAATTGTGAATTTTATACTTACCCAAAGTAATTGAAAAAATTTGACCAAAATTTGTAAACTTGTCTACTATTCTATTGCCGAAAATTGTGTTATACTGTAAAAAGAATTTGTAATTATAGTTTCCGGAGGTAAATCTCTATGGATTTATTTGATGTATTGTCAATGATCGGCGGCCTGTGTTTGTTCCTGTTTGGCATGAACCTGATGGGACAGGCCTTGGAACGCAGGGCAGGCAGCGGCCTGCGTACTCTGCTGCGAAAGCTGACTACCAATCGATTGACAGGCTTCTTGACCGGTGTGACTGTCACCGCTGTGATTCAGAGCTCTTCTGCAACCACGGTTATGGTCGTCGGTTTTGTCAACTCTGGTCTTATGACCCTGTCTCAGGCGTTTAATGTGATCATGGGTGCAAATGTTGGTACAACGGTAACAGCCTGGATTTTGAGCCTTGGTGCCATCGACAGCGGCAACGTATTTGTGCAGCTGCTGAAACCCAGTTCCTTTACTCCGATCCTTGCATTGATCGGCATTATCTTCTACATGTTCTGCAAGAACGACAAGAAGAAGGACACCGGCGTTATTTTGCTTGGCTTTGCCACACTGATGTTCGGTATGGAAGCAATGTCCGGTGCCGTAAAAGGCCTGAAAGACGTACCGGAATTCCAGCAGCTGTTTCTGCTGTTCCGCAATCCCATTTTGGGCGTTTTAGCTGGCGCTGTGCTTACTGCTGCAATCCAGTCCAGCTCTGCATCCGTTGGTATCTTGCAGGCGTTGTCCGCTACCGGTCAGGTGACTCTGGGAGCTGCAATTCCCATCATCATGGGCCAGAACATCGGTACCTGCGTAACGGCTCTGATCTCTTCCGTAGGAACGAATAAAAATGCGCGGCGTGCAGGTATTCTCCATTTGCTGTTTAACATTATCGGAACCTTGGTTTGTCTGGTACTGTTTATGCTTGGTGATGCTCTGTTCTCCCCCGCTGTATTCAATGAATCAGCCAACCAATTTAACATTGCGATCTGCCACACACTGTTTAATATTATTTGCACGGCCATTCTTTTCCCCATGGGCACTTGGTTGGAAAAGCTTGCTATCAAGCTGATTCCTGATGACAAGAAGTCGGAAATGTTGACGGAACTGGACGAACGTTTGCTGGCCACCCCCCCTATCGCATTGGAGCGTTGCCGCATGCTGTGTGTGGATATGGCCAACTGTGCCATTGAGGCATTGGATAAGGGTATTGCGTGCTTAAACAGCTACTCCCCCCAGTTGGCACAGGAAGTCCGGGATTTGGAAGACAAAACCGACCACTATGAGGATATCCTCGGCTCCTATCTGGTCAAATTAAGCACACAGGCCGCCAACGAAACTGACAGTTTGGAAGCTGCCGGACTTTTGAAGGTCATTGGTGACTTTGAGCGAATCACAGACCATGCGGTGAATTTGGTGGAGTCGGCGGAAGAGCTCAGTGCCAAGGAAATGGTATTCAGCGGAAGTGCAAAGCACGAACTTTCTGTGATTTGCAGTGCTGTCAGTGAGGTTGCCGGGTTTGCAAGAGATGCATTT